>DATGLK010000110.1 GCA_035294265.1 Candidatus Binataceae bacterium | reverse complement strand
CCATGCAGGGGTCGAAGGAATGGACCGTGCGCAGAATTTCCAGCGGCTGATCGGGCTTGGCAATCGGGGTTCCCACCAGCGCGGCTTCGTAGGGGCCGCGCTTGCCCGCGCTATCGCGCGGACCCGCGTTCCAGGTGCTGGGCACCACGCATTGGTAATTGACGATCGCGCCGTCGCGGATATGCACCCAATGGCCCAGCGCGCCGCGCGGCGCCTCGTGAAAGCCCGCGCCGTAGCATTCGGCCGGCCAGCTCGCCGGCTCCCATTTGGAGGTATCCTGGATTCGGTAGTCGCGCCGCGCCATCTGCTCGCCCAACTCGGCCACCCACTCGCTCATTTTTTCCACGACGACTTGGGCTTCGATCGCGCGCGCCGCCACCCGCCCCAGGGTCGAATACAGCGCCTGCGGTCCGACGCCAAGCGTGGCCAGGGCCTGGTCGATCAGCACTTTGGCCCGCGCCGGCCGGCCCGCCGCGTAGGCCACCAGCATCCGGGCCAGCGGCCCCACTTCCATCGGCTCGCCCTGGTAGCGCGGCGACTTCAGCCAACTATATTTCGCTGCCAGGTCCAGCCGCTCGTAAGGCGGCTGCGGCCCGCTGTAATTGGGGTTGGTCTCGCCCTTGAAGGGATGCAGCGCCTGGCTATTGCCCCCGGGGTAGTCGTACCACGAATGCGCCACCTGCTCGGAGATCTTATCGGGGTCCATCGCTTCCACCCGGCTCAAATCGCGCGCGCGGATGATCCCGCGGGGCAGGAACAGCTCGGCCCGCGGATCTTCTCCGGCCGGATATTCACCGTAAGCCATATAGTCGCCAACCCCGCTGCCCAGCGCCGCCCAGTCCTTGTAAAAGGCTGCGATCGCCAACACGTCGGGCAGATATACCTGGCTCACGAAGGCGCGCCCATCGGCGACCAGTTGGTCGAGCGCCGCGACGGTATCGGCGTTGAGCGCGTTTTGCGAATCGATGTCCACCGGAGTCGCCATGCCGCCGACCAGAAAACTCTGCAGATGGGGGTTCTTACCGCCCAAAATCGCGTGAATCTTGATGAAGCGGCGCTGCCAGTCGAGCGCTTCTAGATAATGTGCGACCGCCATCAGATTGGCCTCCGCCGGCAACCGATAGGCGGGATGGCCCCAGTAGGCGTTGGCAAACGGGCCCAGTTGTCCACGCTGGACGAAGCTGGTCAGCCGCTCGCGCACCCAGGCGAAGTACTTCGCGCTCGATAAGGGCCAGTCGGACAGCGATTGCGCCAAAGTCGCGGTCTTGGCCGGATCGGCCTTCAGCGCCGAAGTGATATCGACCCAATCAAGCGCGTGCAGATGATAAAAATGAATAACATGGTCCTGGACACATTGGGCGCCAATGATCAGATTGCGCAGAATGCGGGCGTTGGGCGGCGCGACCGCCCCGATCGCCTGCTCGACCGCGCGAATCGAGGCGATCGCGTGCACCGTGGTGCAAACCCCGCAGATACGCTGGGTAAAGGCCCAGGCGTCACGCGGATCGCGTCCCTTCAGGATGATCTCGATCCCGCGAAACATGGTCGAAGACGACCACGCATCGCTCACCGCGCCGTTTTCGACCTCGGCTTCGATGCGCAGATGGCCCTCGATGCGGGTAATCGGATCGACGACGATGTGACTCACGATTTTGCTCCCGAATTGCCGGAATCCGAGCCCTCGGGTTTGCGATGGCGAACAATTTCAGCCACGCCATGCGCTGCCGAGGCCGCCGCCACCACGCCGGCCGCGGTCAGCCCGATCCGATCGAGCGAAGAGCCCACGTTGAATCCTGGGACATTGGGCAGCCGCTGGTAGAAGGGCGTCATCGTGTCCCAGAAGTTGGGCTCGGCGCAGCCGATACAGGGATGGCCGCATCCGATCGGCCAATTGGTACCCTCGTTCCATCGCACCTCGGGGCAATTCTGCGAGGTCGCCGGCCCCTTGCAGCCCATCTTGTACAGGCAGTAGCCGTGCCGATGGGCCTCGTCGCCCCAGGACTCCACGTACTGGCCCGCATCGAAATGCGCGCGCCGCTCGCAGTTGTCATGGATCAAGGTGCCGTAGGCGAACAGCGGCCGGCGAAACCGATCCAGCGGCGGCCAGTGTTTGGTCGTCATGTAGTACACGATCAGCGCGGTGATATTTTCCGCGTTCATCGGACAGGCCGACATGTTGATCAGATTCTTGAGCCCGGGGACCGCGTCGCCCACCGAAAGCGCGCCGGTCGGATTGGGGCGGGCGGCGGGAATCCCCCCAAAGGCCGCGCAGGTGCCCACCGCGATCGTGGCCGCGGCATTGGCGCACACCTCCTGCGCGATCTGGAGCGCGGACTTGCCGCCAATCGTGCAGTAGGCGCCGCCCGCGCCGGTGGGAATCGACCCTTCCACCAGCACGATGTACTTGCCGGCGTAATCCTTCACCGTTTGGGCCAGTGCCCCTTCAGCCTGGAAACCCGCCGCCGCCATCAGCGTCTCGTGATAATTGAGTGAAATCGAATCCAGCACCAGTTCGGCAACCGTGGGATGGCTGGCGCGCAGGAAGGATTCCGTGTTGCCGGCGCAGTCCTGAAATTCCAACCAGATCATCACCGGCCGCGCCGCGCTTTCCAAGGCCGCCGCCAGCGCCGCGGCCGACGACTTGGGCAGCGCCAGAATCGCCGCCATCGCGCTGCAGAATTTCATGAAATCGCGGCGCGAAACCCCTCGGTGTTGCAGCTCGCCTTGCAGCCAGTTTTTGTTCATTAGCAACGCTCCTTTCGCTAGCCTAAGGAGGACGCCATAGTGCTTGTAGCACGACAGTGATCTGCCGACCATATGAAAACTTCGCGCCGCGCATCTTTCCCAAATAAACTTAAGAGACTGAATTTCACTCATATTTTGACACGATGGAGAAGCACCCGATGCCATGGGACGAGAATTACTATCCGCGCTCGATGCGCAACTTGGAGCCCGAGGTACGGCTAAAGGCTATCGAAATAGCCAACGCTCTGCTGGCAGAGGGACATGAGGAAGGCAAAGCGATCCGCATCGCGATCGCGAAGGCTAAGCAATGGTGGGAAAGTCAATTACATTGAACTTCGATTGCTTAAAGCTCTTTGAAACCATCAAGACCCGAGCTTCCTCGGTACTGCTCGACATTTCGCAGACAATCGATATTGCGCAGATAATCGGCACGAAGATGCTTGCCGAGGGTCAGACGAAGCTCTTGCACACGGCTCGGGAGCAAGCCGCGCCCCCTGTGGGTGCGACCCGCGAGGCGCCTGTCGCCGTTGCGCGATAGCCGCCCGGGGTATTGTGGGCAGCCTCGATATAGTTCGTCGCGCTGTATCCAAAGGATACAGTGCCGAATTAACCAATCCGCTTTGGCTGCAGCCGCCTTATTCCGATTTGGCTCCCTAACTCCCGCGCCCTGATAGTCAACTATTTGAGCATCACCTATGCCAACCAACCCACTTAAACGGCTTCAGATGGTAACCCTCGCACTCAATTATCGACCTCATGAAGCTGGCAACATGGCTGGTAGCCTACAGCAGCCAAACTGGTCGCGCAGCGATGGCACGAAACTAGCTTGACCTTAAGAACTGTGGCGAAGTGGTGATGGAGGAAAGCGTGTTGCACTTCTTGCCGGTGATTCCGGTGATTGAGGAGTAGCGCTTGGATCATCACCGATCGCGACTTGCGCACGCGGCCAAGCACGACGGCCTGGTCATGCGCGCGATGATCAAGGCGGGGGCGCCGCTTCCTGCATCACCATCCGCGATGCGATGCAACTTCTGGGAAAATAGGGACTGTGCGTGTCATGGACAATGGCTAGCTCCCAGGAATGGCCTGACCGACGAGATGATCGGCAAGCTGGTGGATCGCTCGTAAGCGGCGTGAAAGCTTGTGGCGCAAGTCGATAACATCGAACTGGCCGATTATGCGGCCGAGGGTATCCTGACCGACGGTAGCTCGATCCTGATCCGTGCCATTCGAGCCGACGACCGCGCGGGGCTGCTTGACCATTTTCATCGGCTCAGCGAGCAGTCCGCCTACTTCCGCTTTTTTGGTCCCAAGCGCTCGCTCAGCGAAGCTGAGCTGGATCGCTTCACCCGGCTAGATTACGTGCGCAACTTCGGCCTGGTAGCGATGCTGCGCGATTCAAGCGGGGTGGAGCGAATCATCGGAGTGGCCCGCTACATGGCGCAGGGCGAGGAGCGAGGCGTGCCGGCCAGCGCCGAGGTTGCCTTCGCCGTGGACGATCGCTATCAGGGGCGCGGGATTGGCACGCTGTTGCTGGAGCATCTGGTGCGGATTGCGCGGGCCAACGGAATCGAGCACCTGAGCGCCTCGGTGATGGTCGCCAACCGGGCGATGCTGGAGGTTTTCGCCCGCAGCGGCTTTGCCCTCACGCAGCGCAGCGACAGCGGCATCGCCCGGGTTTCCCTGAGCACCGCCGAAACCGAACGCGGGCTTACCGCCAGCCTGTACCGCGAGCGGCTGGCGGCCGCGCAGAGCATGGCGCGGCTACTTAAACCCAGGTCGGTGGCGATCGTCGGCGCCTTGCGCGACGCCAGTAAAGTGGGCGGCGCGATCCTGGCTAATATGCTTCAAGCCGGCTTTGCCGGGGCGATCTATCCGGTCAATCCCAAAGCGGCCGAAGTTCAGGGACGCGCGGCCTATGCCAGCGTCAGCGCCATCGGCGCGCCGGTGGATGTGGCCATCATCTGTTTGCCGGCCGCGCAGGTGGAAACCGCGATGCGAGAGTGCGCCGCCGCCGGGGTCCACGCGGTAGTGGTGATCAGCTCGGGCTTTTCGGAAGTTGCCGGCGCCGGGCGCGAGAGTCAGCAGCGCCTAGTGCAGTTGGCGCGCACCTCCGGGATGCGGTTGGTGGGGCCCAACTGCATGGGAATCATCAACACCGATCCCGCCGTCCGGCTCAACGCCACCTTTACCCCCATTGCGCCGGCGGCGGGCAATATCGGCATGCTGTCGCAAAGCGGGGCCTTGGGAATTGCCTTGTTGGACCAGGCTCGCAAGCGCGGCTTTGGCCTCTCTAGTTTCGTCTCCATGGGCAACGCCGGTGACGTGTCGAGCACCGACCTGCTGGCCTATTGGAGCGACGACCCCCGCACCGCGGTGATTCTGCTGTACCTGGAGAGTTTCGGCTCTCCGCACAAATTCGCGCGCTTGGCCGCGGCCACCGCCGCGCGCAAGCCGATTGTGGCGGTCAAAGCCGGTCGCTCGCACGCCGGCCGGCAGGCGGCGCTAAGCCATTCCGCCTCCCTGGCGAGCCTGGACGTCGCCATTGATGCGCTCTTTCAACAATGCGGCGTGGTTCGCTGCGATACCCTGGAGCAATTCTGCGACGTAGCCGCCCTGCTCTCCACCCAGCCGCTGCCGGCCGGGGCCAGGGTCGGGGTGGTGACCAACGCCGGCGGTCCGGCGATCCTGCTGGCCGACGCCTGCGAGGCCAACGGCCTGTCGCTGCCCGAGTTGGCGCCGCCGACCATCGCCAAACTCAAAGCCCGGCTACCCGCGGCGGCCGCGTTCGGCAATCCGGTCGATATGACCGCGGCCGCCACCCCAGAGGATTACCAGCAGACCATCGCCGCGGTCGCCGCCGATCCGGCAGTCGACTCCGTGGTCACGATCTATATTCCGCCGTTGATCAGCGATCCTGCCGGGATCGCCCGAGGCATCGCGGCGGGTGGCACCACCGTCCCCGCCGCCAAGCCGGTGCTGGCGGTGTTCCTTTCCTCAGCGCCGGTGCCGCCCGAGATCCACCAGGGCGGGCGCGGCAAGCTGCCGTGTTACGGCTTTCCCGAAAATGCCGCGCTGGCCCTGGCCGCCGCCCATCGCTACGCCCGCTGGCGCGCGCGGCCTAGCGGCCGCACGCTGGTTGCCTTCGACGATCCCACCAAGCGGGCCCTGCGTGAGGCGATGGAAGCCATGGTGGGCGCCTCGCAGGAGCCGCGATGGCTGCGGCCCGAGGAGGCGCAATCGCTGCTGCGGACGGCGGGCGTGACGCTTGCGCCCTGGCGGCGGACCAGCGTGGAGAACGCGCCCGCGGATGCGGCCGAGCTTGGGTTTCCACTGGTGGCCAAGATCATCTCGCCCGACGTGCTGCACAAAAGCGACGTTGGCGGGGTGGTGATGGGGCTTGAATCGGTCGGCGCGGTGGCCACGGCGGTGGCGCAGATGCAGGGGCGGATGCAACAATTAGGAAAACGACTGGAAGGAATCTTGCTGCAACGCGAGATTCCCGAAGGAATCGAGGCGTTGGTAGGAGCCACTGACGATCCTACCTTTGGCAAGGTGCTGGTGTGCGGCCTGGGCGGCGTCGCGGTGGAGATCATTCGCGATGTTGCCTTTCGAGTCCTCCCGATTACCGATATCGACGCTGACGAGATGCTCGCCACGCTGCGCTCCAGGCGCCTGCTGGACGGCTTTCGCGGCGCACCCGCGGGTGATCGCGAGGCCTTGAAGATTCTGCTGGGCCGAATCGCGGCCCTGGTCGAAGAGCTTCCAGAGGTTGTAGAGCTCGATCTTAATCCGGTCAAAGTGCTGCCACCCGGCCGGGGGGTGGTCGCGATCGACGTTCGAATCAGGGTGGACTCGGCCGCGCGTCTACGCCACGTTGCGCAGCTCTGAGCTTGCGCCGGCGGTGCGGCCGAAAATTGCCGACGCTAGGCACCTGACCTCCCGTAGTCGAGGCCAGCTCAGCGGCGGTGGAGATTGCTTGAGCCTGTTGGTGGCGGCGGACTTCGAGTAGCGTATAAGTGCGACCTATCGAGCGAAAGAAAGGCCTCCAGGGCGGCGCGGAGTTCATTTCGGTAGGTCGATTTCGCTGAGTAGTAGTTGACCCCAAAGGCGCGCACTTGACGCTCGGTGGCGGCGTCGTGGCGATGGGCGAGGTAGAGCAGGCAGGCGGCAGGCGCCCATCGCCGCAGTTGACTTACCAGCAAGCCGTGATGAGCCGCGCCAAGTACCGCGTCGTCGAGCAGAATTACCCGCAAGTTTTCGGCCGAGAGTTGCTGGAGCACCGCTGACAGTTGCCCGCGGCAGGTCACGCGCAAACCCGGTCCGCCCAATTCATAGGCCAGTCGGCGAAGCGGTCGATCGTGCGAAAGGACCAGCAGGTGGGGTCGCGTTGTCCGCAAAAGGAGCCACCTCCTGAATGCGCCAGCGAGGACGAGCCAAATTTATGCCAAACCCTCGTGGACCGTTTCCTGGCCATGACCAAGCCTGCGTCGGGCCGAGGCGGGCAAAAATCACCTTCCCCGTACGCCAGGAAGCGGTTTCGGGCGCAGCGTGCGTTGAGTTACCCTACCTGCAAACCCCGCACGAGAAGGAACTGAAAGAGCCGCGGCCGGTTCTGCCGGCGATCGCGCAATACCTTGCCTCGACTGTGGAGCATTGATCCGGCCATCATCGCACTCATCTGGGCGCGGCGGGCGCGCTGTCGTCGGTCTGACTCCGAAAGCATCAAGTTTACCGATGGTCTGTTACCTTAAGACACACGGTCGATGGTTTTTCTGGGCCTTCTGATAGCCGGCATCCAATGCCTTATCGCAGGTAAAAAAAATATATTGTCAGGTCACGATTACCGATTTAGATTATGCGCGTGTGCCGGTCACGAATTAACTATCGCGGCGTAAGACACCCATGACCTTGCCGTAACGTACTTTTCCAGACCTGGAGGTAAACATGGTCCCGTTCCAGAGCTCCCCCGATCACGAAAAGACGGCTTCCAGACCTTTCTCTCCCTGACTGCGGATAAATGGGCAGGCGAGCTCAAGCTGTCGCTTCTTCGGCGCTCGCGGGACGGGCGCACGTTTGGGCGCGATCGACGTTGGCGCGGCGCCGGGTCGCGCACCTCTTAATTTTTCTGTTGCTGCCGCTGACCTTCGCCGTGGCAAATGCCGGGGCCGGACAGATTCGCTGGGGCAAGCGCGTGGAGCTGTCCGCGCTCCAGGCAGGACAGACGCCGCCTGGCATTCTGTATCCGCCCCTGCCCATCAACATGTCGTTGCCGACCTACGATTACAGCGCACCCGAGACTTGCGCCGGGTGTCATTTCATACTGGGTCTCGACCATACCGCGCGGGCTTTCGGCGTAATCTGGGATGCGCAAAGCCAGACTTGGGATTTGACGGGGAGTGGCTGGCTGGCTTCCGATCATGCGCAGTCGGACCATGGTTCGACGGAAAATGCATTTTGCGCAAAATGCCATTCGCCACTAGAGGCAGCAGCCGTTGCGGGATTTGACCAAGGGACGGTAACCAATGCAAATCCGGTTCCGCAGCAACGCTTTCAGGCGGTAACCTGCGCCACATGCCATCCGCCAGACAACATTACGGCGATTCTTGGAGCGCTCAATCCCAACGCGATCGACGGGGGCGCGATCGCCATTTACTTGTGGAAGGGTTACAACAACCCCAGCTCGTACCAGACGCTTAATCCGGGCCAGGACGACTTGCTATGTCTTAACTGTCATGAGCAGCGGCATAACACCAGTGATAGCGCCTTCGCGGCGATGTACGCGGCGGGCGTGCGGTGCGTTGATTGCCACATGGCTGCCTACCAGTATGTAGGCGGGGGAAACACCGGACTGCCGCAACTGGCCGAGCGCTTCCATGATTGGAAGGTAGGCACCAACCTGCCCTACTCGTGTGGCGCCCAGGGCGCACTCCCCGGCCAGTTTAGCTGTCATTCGTCGTTCACCGTGACCGATGCGCAAGACATCATTCCCTTCATTCGCCAGCAGCATAGCGATTGGTGGACGCTGCAGCCCTTCAATAATCAGCCCCAGGTCGCCGTATTGTCCGCGCACGGCGTGATGAACGAGGCTCAATACGCGATGCTCTGGAGAGAGATCGCCAAGGTTAACGCTGATGCTGTCCATTAGAGGGGTCAAACCCTTCCCGCGCGGCGACACGGGGCGCACGGGCCGAACCCCAGGCCTTGCTAAGCTCGCGCGTGGTTGGGCGCGAACTTTGGTTGGAATGCTGTCGATAGCCGGGCTGTTGCTGGCGTGGCGGGGACTCAGCCTTGGCGCGACACCGATTCCGCCAAGCAACTTCAATCGCCCCAGTTACGATTATACGGATGCTGACTCTTGCCCCTCGTGCCATTTCATTGATGGCTACGATCATACGGCCCGTGCCGCCGGGCTCCAATGGAACGATTCAACCCAGCAATGGCAGCGGACTGGCCATGGCTGGTGGGATTCGGCGCATGCCCAGTCGCAGTTTGGCTGGTCGCAACCCACCTCGCAATTTGGATGGACGCAACCTAGCAACACGTACGGAGAGAATGACAATACCTTTTGCACCTACTGTCATTCGCCGTTGCAAGCCAGTGGCACGGCACAGTTCGCCAACGGCACGGTAGTCAACCCGATCACGGTCCCGATCTTCCAAGCTGTCACCTGCAGCTCGTGCCATACCAGCGAGACCGTTGCGGCGGCGATCTTGAAACAATATCCGACAGCGTTATCGGGAGGCGAAACCGCAACTCTCATCAGGGGCCAGGATCCTACCAACCCCGCCTCATGGACTCCCCTGCTGCCGGGCCAGGAAAATCAGTTCTGCCTGACCTGTCATGAGCAAGACCCGCACGACGCGCAAGCCAACTCGATCTTCCAGGTAATGTACAACGCCGGCGTGACCTGCATCGATTGTCACATGGCGCCCTACCAGATCTTCACCGGTACGGCGAGCAAGCCGGCTGCGCCCTTACCGGAGCGCTTCCATGATTGGAAAGTCGCCGAGAATCTCCCGTATTCCTGCGGTGCCCAGGGATCGCTTAGCCAGTTCACCTGCCATTCTGAGTTCACCGCCCAATCGGCAAACGCGTTTATTCCGGTGCTGACCCAGCAACATAGTAATTGGTGGTCTCTGCCGCCGTTCACGGCTTCTTCGACGTCGACCACGGCCCAGACCGCCGCCGCCGCGCCGGTTTCGGCGCACGAGCTGTCAACCCCATCTGACTACCTAAATCTCTGGCGGCAAATTCAAGCGGTGCAGCAGGGGGCGAATCAATGAAGCTGGCGCGGTGGTGCCATTTGCGACCGGCTCCATGGAGTCGGTTGGCGGCGGCCTTTCTCGGCGCATGCATCGCCTCCTGTTCGGGCGGCGGCGGCAGCTCGGCGCCGCCAGCACCGATTGCTGGTGGCCTGCTTCTGGTCGGCGGAGTCGATCAGCTAAATGGCCCGTTGGCCAGCAGCGAGCTGTTTAACCCAAGCACCGAGACCTTCGCGTGCGTGGGAGGTGTCAACTCGTCCACGGGTGCGTGCAACAACTCGCTGGCGCAGGCTCGCTTTTACGCCTCGGTTGCGCCGTTGGCTGGCGGTTTCGTACTGGTAGCAGGGGGCAACGGCGTGGGGGTCACCTGCTTGAACTCCGCCGAGTTGTTCAATCCTGCGAACAATTCGTTTGCGCCCACGGGTAACATGACCGACGCTCATTGTTTCGGCCACACTACCACCGTGCTGCAAAACGGCGAGGTGCTGATCACGGGGGGTGAAGACCAGACCGGCAATCTGGTCAATACCGCTGACATGTACAATCCGGCCACCGCCAAATTCGACTGCTCGGGATTGGGCGGGGCCGATCCCAATACCGGCTACTGCATCAATACCTTGACGGATACGCGCTTCCTCGATGCCGCGGTGCGCTTGGCGGACGGCCGCGTGCTGATCACGGGCGGTAACGACGGCGCGATCGTGAATACCGCGGAAATTTTCGACCCCGCTTCCGGCACCTTCGGATGCTCCTCGCTGGGCGGAAGCAATCCCAGCACCGGGTTTTGCAACAACACCATGACCGACAGCCGCCAGAACCACACCGCCACGCTGATCGTCAACGGAGTCAACTCCGGGGATGTGCTGATTGCCGGCGGACTGGACGCTTCCGGCGTGGTTCTTCAGACCGCCGAGTTGTTCAACCCAAAGACCGGCACCTTTGTCTGTTCCAACGGTGCGCCACCGGGAAGCTCCGGATGCCCGGCCGCGATGACGCAAGCACGCTATCTTCACACCGCGACGCTGCTGGATCCCACTTATGTCCAAGGACCATATGCCGGTGACATCCTGATCGCGGGTGGTGAAGATGCCAAAGGGAACGTGCTGGGCACCGCCGAAATCTACGACCCAATCAAGGAGACCTTTACTGCCGTGGGCCCGATGACCAGCAGCCGGGCCCTGCATAGCGCCGTGCTCATCCAATCTGGTCCGATGGCCGGCGAAATTTTGATAGCGGGCGGAATTGATAATTCGGGCAACACGCTGAGTAGTGCCGAGGTATTCAGTCCCGCCAACGGGCAGTTCACCGCTACGGGCGCTATGATCGTGGCGCGCTCTTCGGCGGGCGCGGCCACAGCCCAATAAGGGAACCTCGCATCAGCGAAACAGGAGCCGCCGAGGTTGGGAAAATGCCGCTGGAGCACGAGATGGCAGTAGACCATGAACGTTGCGCGCAGTGCGGCGTGGCAAAGGTTCGGGATGCTAAGTTCTGTTATTCCTGCGGCCATCCGTTTGATCGTGCCAACGGCCCGGTCTTGGATAATTCGCGCGATCATCTTCGAAATCTGATGCGTTGGTCTCTGGCTGTTGGTGGCGCCTTCGCCTTGGGAGGGGCGTTCGCCGCGGTAGTGCTGGTCGGTGGTTTCAGAAAAGCGGCTCGGCTTCAGATCCCGCCTCACGCTATTCCCGTGAGCCTTCACCCCGCCCGTTCAACGAGACCAGTGGGACTTCCTCCCGGCCATCCTGCGGTGGCGATGCCGCGTAACCATCCCGCGCTTTCCGATCGGGCGCAAATCGGCGCGGTGGTGCTCCAGGCCGAGAAGCAAGCCGAACGCCATCCGGACGATGTTACGGTATGGAATCGCTACGGCGACCTCGCATTGCACTTTGCCACGTTCAACCCGGCGGATTACGAAAAGGCGCGTCACGCGTTTGCCCACGTCTTGACGCGCGATCCAGCCAATCGCCAGGCTTTGCGCGGCCTCGGCGACGTAGACTTCGACACCCGTCATTATCCAAGCGCCATCGAGGCCTATCAGCGCTACCTGCGCGAGCAGCCTGACGATAGCTCGGTGCTAACCGATTTGGGGACGTCGTATCTTTCGCAGCACAACTGCGTTCAGGCCATCAAAGAATATCGCGCGGCGCTGATTCATAGTTCCGATTTCTTCCCGGCGCGCTTCAATCTTGCCGTCGCGTATTTGTTGCAGAAGGACAACGCCAATGCTCGCGATGCGCTGATCAAGGCGCGCGCCGTGGCCCCGGACGAATCCGCACGCACTCGAATCGATGAAATATTGGCGCAAGTCGACCAAAACGCTGCAGGCATGCATCCGCATCGGGCCGAGACCCGAACCCAGGAGTCGAACCAGTGATGACAACTCGCTTCAACCTGAGGACAACCGAACTGGATGGACGCTGGTCGGGTTGATGGGATTGAGGGGAACAGGGTGGTTGCTAATTTTCGGCCTCGCGCTCTTGGCGTTGGGAGCTTCGATTGCGAGGGCCTCATCTAACCCACCTGTGGCGAAGCCGGCCGAGTCTGCAACTTTGGCCACCTTCGTGGGGGATAAGGTCTGCGAAAGCTGCCACCAAACCAGCACCAAGACCTTCTCCGCGACGATTATGGGCAAGATCCTGGTGGTTCATCCGCGCGACGCGCAGGAAGCGCACGGATGCGAATCCTGCCATGGTCCGGGCAGCAATCACGTCGCGGCCGCGGCGGTGGAGATGGGCCAGGGGGTGAGCCCCGACCAACCGATGCACGGACCGAGCAAGGCCAAGCTGATCACCTTCCGCTCCGATTCGGGGGAAAGCGCCCAACAACAGAACAGCGTCTGTCTTGATTGTCACAACAACGGCGACGAGGCGTTTTGGCGGGCCAGCGACCACGCCTTCCGCGGCCTGCGTTGTACCGACTGCCATACCATTATGAAGCAGCTCAGTCCGCGCTTTCAGCTCGCCATGCCGCTGGTGCCTAGTCCTTTCATCATCCAACGGCCTGAAACCACGGTTTGCCTACGCTGTCATCTTAAGCAGAAGGCCCAGATGACTTTCCCCTCGCACATGCCAGTGTTCGAGGGCCTGATGACCTGCACTGACTGCCACAATCCGCATGGCGGCGCTTATCCCGATCAACTGGTACGTCCGACCGTCAACGAAACCTGTTACATATGCCACGCCGACAAGCGCGGGCCGTTTCTGTGGATGCATCCGCCAGTGGCTCAGAACTGTCTGAACTGCCACGATCCACATGGCACGATCGTTCGCTTCATGCTGAAAGTGCGTCCCCCGCGTTTGTGCCAACAATGCCATATCGGAGTCTTTCACCCCGCACAGCCGGGCCGTCCCAGCAGCATTTTTGTTTTCAGCCGCTCTTGCACCCTTTGCCATACCGCCGTCCACGGCTCCAACGCACCGGGAGGGGTAGATCTGACCCGGTAACATGAGCTTACAAGGCCAGGAGAGTTTGCGATGAAACCAAAGTGGCTAAGTCACTCGCTCACTACGGCACTCGTCGCGCTGGCCCTTTTCCCAAGCGCTTCTCAAGCCCAGTTGAGCGCGGGCAACTACACTTTGACCGGGACTGCCGAGGCCGGTGCGTTTCTCAACCCCCAACCTGCCACCAACGTGGCCAAGTATCGCGAGTATCAGGATCTCGCCCAGCAAATAATCGCACCCGAACTCCGGTTTCTGCTCCACGATCAGGAACAGCGAGTGTTCGCCGACTTCCATGCGTTAAATGTCGGGCAAACTAACGAACTATACGACCTTCACTTTGGATCCTATGGCTTGCTGGACATCGACGCCCAATGGCAGGAAATCCCGCGTTTCCTCAGCGACGGGGTCGCCAAAAGTCCGTATGAACAAAGCAGCGGCAATTTTACGCTCCCTTCCAAGCCGGCGGCACCGACACCCAACGCCCCCCAGGGTTCCAACATCAGCAGTTGGTTGGACTCGACTGCCCGTCCACTGTCGCTCAGTCTCCTCGAAGGGATTGCCAACCTGACGATTCGTTATACGCCCGATCCGCGGTGGACCTATTCCGCCTATCTTAACTATCTCAACGAGTCTGGAAACTCGCCCTACGGAGAAATCTTCGGTCCAAATCCGGGTTCTTACAACGAATCCGAATTGTTCGCTCCGATTCAGTACGACACTTATAACTACGGCACCGGCGTGCAGTATGCCGACGGAACCTGGTTGTTCGGAATTCAATACGAGGGTTCGATTTTCAAAGATCAATATGCCGATCTGACTTGGCAAAATCCAAACACCTGGAGCCAAATGACCGGTCCGGGTGGCTCCTGCGCCGACTCAGCAACCTATCCAGGCACGACCGGTGGCAACGGCCCTTGTAGAGGTCAAGACTATACCTACCCGGGCAACCAAGCTCATACCTTCGAGATCACCGCTGGACGAACCTTGCCGCTCGATACCCATCTGATGGGGACCTTTTCCTACGGCTGGTGGTTGCAGGATGAGCCGTTTATTCCCTACACCAGCAATACGGCGCTACCCAAGCAAGCGCTACCCCGAAATAGCCTGGGTGGCGACGTGTCGCCGCTGTATGCCAACTTCACCGTTGTAAGCCGCCCGCTGGATAAGCTGCGATTGAAGACTACCTATAGCTACTTCGATTACGCCAATCACGATCCCGCCATCACCTTCAACGGCGTGAATTCCTTGAATGATGTCGCCAGTCTGTGGACCGCCACCGCCTATCCTTTTTCCTTCTCGACTCAAACGATCAATGCCGAGGCTAGCTACAGTCTCACGAACAACCTGGTTGCCAGCTTGGTCGGAAATATTGAAACCTACCATAACAGTGGCATGATGGTCTTGCAGCAGGACATGACCTCTTACGGCCCGGTAGTTGACTGGACGCCTTATCAATGGTTGCAACTGCGCGCTTCTTACCAACACGCCTTTCGCGACTCGCCCGGTTACAACAACGACCGCAGCACGCTGGTCAATCAGGACGGAGGCATCGCCGAATTCAGCCAGCTTTACCGCTTCGACGAAGCGTCGGTCCAGGTCGACCAATTCTCTCTATACGGCGACGCTCAGCCGTTCAGCGACAGCCAGGCGCCAGAATGGCTGCAGGATTTTACCCTTTACGCCGAGATGGATTACGACAACTATTTTTATCCGTCCTCGTCCTATGGGTTGCAAAACTGGTCTGACTATACGCCGTCGGTAGGAATCAACTGGACACCTTCCAAAAATCTCAATCTGTACGGAGATTGGTCGTGGACCGCAACGGACTATAGTATGCAGTCCTTCCAGCGTCAAAATGGCGGGACCAACGAGCCCAATTGCCCGACTAATCCGCAAGCGCAAACGCCGGCACTTTGTCCCGGACAGAGTTGGACTGGCTACGGTCGAGAACAGGGCAACTCGATCGATTTTGGATTTGACTTTTCCTTTCCGACGGACCGCGTCATCCCGTGGTTGACTCAGACCTCACATTTGATCGTACAATACAATTATACGGTCACCACCGACCTTAACCATGCAAACGGGAATCTGGCGCTGGGTGGCGCGACCGATTTCCCCAACATCGGCTCGCGTTTCAACGAGCTGATTGTGACCTACGCCTATCCGATCAAGAAGAACATGACCTTTACAATCGGATACTATTTAAGTAATTTTGGCGAGAACGATTTTGGTTACGACCGCCTGATGCCCTGGATGGCATCATCGCCGCAGTCGATGTTTTTGGGCAACAGCAACTGGACACCCTTTACCGGCAATGCCGCTTACATGACGGTAAAATATGCCTTTTAAATCGCGATCTGTGTTTGTATCCGGTCTCGTCGTACTGGCACTTGGACTGACTAGCGCGATTAACTCAAGCGCGCGCGCCGACGATATGGCCACGCTTTACAACCAGCGCTGCGGGGCGTGTCACGGCGATAACGGGCACGGCGACGGCCCAACGGCTAAATTTCTCCACCCAGCTCCCGCCGATTTCGCCAACTCACTCAAGGGCAAGACCGATGCCTGGTTGTTCAAAGCGATCCGGGACGGTGGTCCCGCCGTGGGCGAAGCGGCGACGATGCCGCCCTACAAGGACTTAAGCGAGGGCGAAGTGAAGGGATTGGTGCAATATATCAAGAAGTTCGCCGGTAGCTAGGCAGATCGAGGAGGGTCGTCATTGACTAGAACCTCCAAGCTGATACTGCTGTTTATTTTTCTCGTCGCGATTCCGGGGCTAGCTGCGTTTACCGGGATTCACGCCTTTGTGCAAGCGGAAAGCCTGAGTTTCTGCGCTTCATGCCATACCATGACGCCGTGGATTGCCGATCTGCGCAATCCCGACAGTCATTCGCTGGCCGCGCTGCATTTTCGCAATCGTTTCATCCCTTCGGACCAATGCTACACCTGCCACGTCGATTACGATTTTTTGGGTCCGGTCGAGGCCAAGCTCGACGGAATGCGCCATGTCGAGGTGTACTACTTTGGCCACGCCACGCCAAAGGATATCCGGCTCTACAAGCCATTTCCTAACGGGAACTGTCTGCACTGCCACGCACAGTCGGCGCCGTTTCTGCAAAATCAGTATCATCGTGCCGTGATGGTTCAGCTTTTGGCCAATCAGATGCCGTGCATGACGTGCCATCAGCCGATCCATACCCCGGAGTTTTAAAGACGCGCGGAGATTCGCCATGGCGAACGAGCTCGTGGGCAAGGCGAGGTGGTCTAAAGGACTGAGTCTTGCCCTGTTTCTTTATGCGCTCAGCCTGGTTCTGGCGCTGGTTTGCCTTGTCCACACCACGGCTTTGACCATGACCGGCTTCTTTGTTTTCGGCTTGGGCGCTCTGGCGCTCGGGTTTGTCATCTACGCCAAGGTGGTATGGGACGATCTGCGCGCCCACGGCGTGCTGTGACGGCCGCGCGGTCGCAGGCCGCAGGTCCGGGAGGCAAGGGCAATGACGGGGGTTCTTTCTCCGTGGTGGCGGCGGTCGGTGATCATAACAGTCGCGTGCTGTTTCGCGATTCTCGGCCTGCTCTCGGCGCGAACCTACGAAAATGCGCCGCCAATTCCGCAGCGCGCGATCGGACCCGCGGGCGAGGTGGTTTTCACAGGCGCCGAGATTAGCGCTGGCCAGCAGGTATTTCTGAAACATGGGCTGATGGAGAACGGCACCTTGTGGGGTCACGGTGCCTATCTCGGTCCGGATTTCTCGGCCCAGTACCTACATAATCTGGCTCTAACCGCGGCTTCGTGGGCAATCCAAAAACCGGTGGCAAGTGCCGTGGGGGCTAGCGTGGCGCAAAGCCGGCAGCTCGACGATGAAGTCGCCCGCGAGCTGAAGCAAAACCGCTATGATTCGAACAGCGGCGTGCTTGTGCTGAGCGCCCCCGAGACCATCTCGTTCCATCAGCAGATCGGCTACTGGACCAATTACTTCGCCCATCCCGCCGGCAGCGGCGGACTGCCAGCCAAGTTCATCAAAGATCGATCGGAGGTCCGGGATCTGACCGCTTTTTTTGCCTGGGCAGCCTGGGCTTCGGTAGCCGATCGACCGGGCACCACGCATTCTTATACCAACAACTTCCCTTACGACCCGCTGGCGGGGAATACACCGACGGGGGCCGCGATACTGTGGAGCGCGCTTAGCCTGATAACCCTGCTTGGCGGGTTGGCGGCAGTGCTGTTCGCCTTCGGCCGCTGGGATTTTCTGGGTTGGCGCCGCGACGGCGCGCATATCCATCCCCACCGGTTTGCGCCAGCGCTCACCCCCAGCCAGCAAGCGACGATGAAGTATTTCGTGGTGGTGGCGCTCTTGTTTTTGGCTCAGGTTCTAGTAGGCGGCGCCACGGAGCATTACCGGGCCGATCCCGCCAGCTTCTTCGGCATTGACCTGTCGGCGGTTTTCCCCAGCCAGATTCTGCGGATCTGGCATCTTCAGCTCGCGCTATTGTGGATTGCGACCGCTTACGTGGCGGGAGGATTGCTGCTGGCGCCGATCGTCGGCCGGCACGAGCCGCCCGGCCAGCGCTTGATGGTCGACGTGCTCTTCTGGGCCTTGCTCCTGGTAGTCGTGGGGAGCCTGCTGGGCGAGTGGCTCGGGGTGCGCGGCGCGCTGGGCAAATGGTGGCCGTGGTTTGGCGACCAGGGCTGGGAATATTTGGACCTGGGGCGTGCCTGGCAATTGATGCTGGCCGCGGGGCTATTGCTATGGGTGGGGCTGCTGTATCGTGCGGTCAAGCCCGCGTTGCGGGGTGGAAACGAAATCCCTTGGCTTTTCCTCTGTTCGGCGATCGCCATCCCGGTCTTTTATCTTCCGGCGTTTTTTTACAACACCGCGACCAATTTCGCCGTCGCCGACTTGTGGCGATTTTGGATCATTCACTTGTGGGTGGAGAATTTCCTCGAGCTGTTCGCCACCGTCGCGGTTGCGGTCTTCTTATCCGAACTGGGGATCGTGTCGGATGTGACCGCGAGCCGAATCGTCTACCTCGACGCGCTTTTGTACCTGGGCAGCGGCATCCTCGGCACCGGTCATCATTGGTATTTTAGCGGCCAAACCGAGCTTACCATGGCACTCGGGGCGACCTTCTCTGCGATGGAGGTGGTGCCGCTGACCCTGCTGACACTCGACGCCTGGGATTTCATCAGTCTTACCTCCGGCCATTGCGGGGTATGCGGCGAGCAGATCGCGGTGCCCTACAAATGGACTTTTTACTTTTTGATGGCGGTTGGCTTTTGGAACTTCGTCGGTGCTGGCATTTTCGGTTTTCTGATCAACCTGCCGGTGGTGAGCTATTTCGAAGTGGGCACGATGCTGACGCCCAATCACGGCCACGCGGCGATGATGGGCGTGTTTGGCATGCTGGCGGTGGCGATGATGGTGTTTGCTTTTCGCCACCTGACTTCGGAGTCGCAATGGCCGGCAATCGAGAAGTACGTGCGAGTTTCGTTCTGGGGCCTCAACGGCGGCCTGGCTCTGATGGTTGTGCTGACCCTTTTCCCCGGCGGCGTCTATCAATTGCGCGACGTGATCCGGCATGGCTACTGGCACGCGCGCAGCGCGGCCTTTGAGCTTAACGGTCCCATGCACATCATCGAATGGCTACGGCTGCCAGCCGATCTGACCTTTATTCTCCTGGGTACCCTACCGCTGGTGGTCGCGGCCCTGAGAGCTTACCGCGCCATGAAACCCGCGCCGGCGAGTGAAAGCCTTGGATCGGGAGCCGACGCGGCGGCCTGAGCCGCTCGCCGCCCACGGGCGCGCGGTATTCAGCGCAAGGCCAACGCCTTGAAGACCCGCACCTTAAGAAAGTCCACCGCGACCAGGTAGCCGGCGACCAGGAGCAGGAGCCCGCTCACCATGGCGGGCGCGATCGGGGCCATCAGAATCCCCTCGATGGCGAGCGTGCTGACCACCGCGATGTCGGCCAGCGAAGCGGTGATCAGCCAGGGGCCGGGTCGCGAGCGCCAGAAGTGCTCGCGCTCGCGGACCAGGTAAACGGTACCCTGGCCGCTGAACACCAGCATCAGGAAGATCAATGTCTGCAATTGCCCCAGAGGCAGATGTAAGCGGTCGCGGGCGGTAAAAAACACCGCGAAGGACAGTATCAGGATGGCCGCGGCGATCGTGGCGCCGTTGAGCAACAGGTTGCCGACGTGCCAGCGATCGGGCTTGCGGGAGAATGTGACGCTGTCGCTGGCGATCGACATGGTGACAAAGTCGTTGGTGAACAGCAGCAGCACGATCAGCAGCGGGGTAATGACGAACACTCGGGTGAGCATCACTCCGACGCTGAGAAAAACGGCGATCTCCAGGGTTTTGATGATCTTGTTTAGCGTATAGGTCAGCATCCGCTGATAGATCCGCCGACTTACCTCGACCGCCGCGATCACGTTGGTCAGCCCCGCCGCGGTGAGCACGATACTGGCGGCGGCGCGCGCCACGTCGGTGGATTCGGACACCGCGATCCCGACCTCGGCCTGCTTGAGCGCGGGTGCGTCGTTGACTCCGTCGCCGGTCATCCCGCAGACGTGGCCGCGGCCCTGGAACAACCGTACCAGGGCGAATTTGTCCTCGGGGAAGACTCCGGCGAAGACGTCGTGCTGGTCGAAGGAAGCGGGAGCCGGCCCGCGCAGAATCTGCGCCGGCGCGACGCGCTCGCCGATCCCGACCTCGGACGCGATCGCGCGCGCGGTGGCCTGGTCGTCGCCGGTCACCATCACCACGCGAACTCCCAGCGCCGACAGGCCGCCGATAAGCTCGCGCGAGTCGGCGCGGGGCGGATCGTGCAGCCCCAGCAGGCCCATCAATTGCCAATGCTTCTCGGGACCGGCCGCGACCGCCAGCACGCGATTTCCGCGCGCCGCCAGGGCGGCGATTTGGGCCTCGAGGTTCTCGCCCGGTGCGCACAGTTCGGTGATCGTTCGGGGCGCGCCCTTCGCCACTCGCCACGGCTCGCCGTCCATGAGAATCGAGGCTTCGGAGCGCTTGGTAGCGGGGTCAAAAGGGGTAAACCCAAGCCGCCGCGTGGAGGGTAAAAGTCCGCGCTGGCGCGCCGCCTTCAGGATCGCCAGGTCGATTGGATCCTGGGTGGCTTCGTCTGAAGCCAGCACGGCCAAATCCAAAAGCTGATTTTCCGAGACCTTGGCCAGCGGCACCATCGCGGCCAAGGTCAGGCGATTTTCAGTAATCGTGCCGGTCTTATCCACGCACAGCACGTCCATCGCCGCGGCCTCTTCGATCGCCGATAGCCGGGTAATCAACACGCCGCGGCGGGTCAGCTCCAGGGCGCCCAGCGTGGTCGCCAGAGTAAAGGTTGCAGGCAGCGCCACCGGCACCGAAGCAACCAGCAAGATGAGCGCGAAAGGCAGTGCGTCGGTGGCCGGCATCCGCGCGTAAACCGCATAGATGAGCAGTGCGGCCACCAGCACGGTATCGAAGGCTACCAGGTATCTGACGATGGCGAAGATCACTTCACCCAGGTGACTGGCGGTCGTCGCCGTGCTGACCAACTGAGCTGTGCGGCCGAAAAAGGTATGAGACCCAGTGGCTTTGATCTCGCCGCTGGCTTCGCCCCGTTTGACCACGCTGCTGGCGTACAAGGTGTGGCCGGCGCCGGCCTCAACCGGCAGAGATTCTCCGGTCAGCGCCGACTGGTCCAGCAGGACGCTGCCCTCGCTGACCGCGAGGTCGGCCGGAACTACGTCGCCGGCGCGCACATGCACGATATCGCCAGGAACCAGTTCCTCGGCATCGATCGAGCGCCAACTGCCGTCGCGCAGTACGCGGGCCCGTACTGTCAGCCGCTTGCGCAGCAGATTGAGGGCGCTGTGAGCGCGATCCTCCTGCCAAAAGCTCAGGGCTGAATTGAAAATCAGCAAAAACCCGATCACCACCGCTTCGGTGATTCTGCCCAGTCCCAGCTCCAGCGCGATGGTGGCCTCTAGCATCCAGGGAATCGGAGCCCATAGTTTGCCGAGATACCGCATCACGGGATGGTTCTTGGGCTCTGCCAGAGCGTTGCGGCCAAAGCGCGCTAACCGCACACTGGCCTCCTGGCTGGTGAGGCCGCCAGAATTGCCCGATTGGTTGACGGTTGGGTCAGACATGAGGTTGACTGGCGCAGCGGTGGTCTCGGCGCTCAACGCCGGCGCGAGCGTTGCAAACTGGTTTGGCGTATGTTCCCGGCGGCGCTTTTAAGAGTCAACAGGCCGAACATGGTTTCGGCTAGGCCGCGCCAGCCTGGCAAATAAGCGGATGTTGGCACGTACTGTGCTCTATGGGATTTGATTTTATTGCTTCGGGAGACCTCGCATGAAGAATCCTTTTGCTCGAATTTTATGCCCAGTTGATTTTGACGAGTATGCTGTCGGCGCCATGGAGCTAGCTTGCCGTCTGGCCGAGGACAGCCCCACTGTAGTCTACCTCCTGCATGTCCTGGTCCCGGTTATTCCGGCTCCCGAACAGATCGGGGTCCCGCTGGAACCTTTTCCGCTGAGCGAGCCCGAGGTGCGCAAGCAGTTGGAGCAACTCGCCCGCGAGCATCTGGCCGGACACGTCAAGTATGAGGTCCGCACCGGGATTGGCGACCCCGCACACGTGATCCTGGGGCGCATCGAGGAGATCGGAATCGATCTGGTAATCATGCCGACCCACGGCCGCCGCGGCCTTGGCCGTATGGTTCTGGGTAGCGTGGCCGAGCAGATCGTCAGGCGGGCGAACTGCCCGGTGATGACAGTCCGGCCAGCCTTGGCTGAGAAAGCGGCCAAGTCCACAGGGCGCTAGCTCAATGATGCGGCCGGGAAGAATAGCCCAGTGTGACCGGTCAGCGAGTGTTTCCTATGGAACCATTGCGCCCCGCCTTATGCTGCTATCGGCGTCAGCTCACGCCGCTCAAAGCAGCGCCGAGAGCATCAATTGATCCGATAACCGCCGATTTGATTGAGAGCCAAAAAACGCGTTCGGGCGGACGCTCACCGCGCTTTTTTCACCGGGCCGCAAATCTAACCGGCGCAAGATACCAAACCTGACCTCGGCTTTTTGGCCGGGACCTCGCGCGGGCGGGGACCGCGCACAGCGGAGCTGACTTTGGCGTACTGCGACGTAATTCGGCTACCCCCCTGGTAGCATTGGACCGGCCCGATCCCCAGCTTGCGCCGCAGGGCGTCGGCGTCGATACTGAAAAGTTCGCAAATGGTCTGAAAATCAAAGAGGAAATTGGTCTGCCGCGATTCGAACCAGCGGCGAACCTCCCAATACTCGTAGCAGCGCTTGCCCGAAGTCGAACCGCGGTTGGTCAAATAGGTGCGAAGAGCTTCTTGCAGCACCGCCATCAGCAATCGGTACTCGCCCCTCTGACCGGTGAGAAAACGATGCTCGTAGAACTGCTCCGGCAGCACCAGTAAGGAATCAAAGTGGATTGCCGAGTTCGAATCCTCAAGCGTCGCAATAGCAGCATCTTGGTCTGACATATTCCCGCCTTATCCAGTCGCCTTAGGTCTTGCGGTCAGGTTGAGAAGCGAAAAACGTGCCGTAGCCCGACGTGCGGCGCGCAAGTCTATCGCCGCCCGGGCTGCCGGCAAGCGTGGTTCTTGCCAAGTCTGGCGTGAAATTTGCGTCTTCTTGTTAGTCGGAGATAGCTCAAAGGCCAAGTGGAAAGGAAACTGCCATGATCACAGGCGCCCGAAATGTCCTATGTCCAATAGAGTTGGACGACAGTTTTGCCAGCGCGCTAGCCTTGGCCAAGATGCTGGTGGTGCGCAACCAGGGCAAGCTCTTTCTACTTCACGTCGTGGCGCCGGTTAACGACCCATTGTTGGTCGCCGGCTCGCTTAAGACCCATCGCGATCTGGCTGCCTCGGAGCGCGGGCTCAAGGAGATCGCAGCCCGCGAATTGGCCGGCGTCCCGCATGAGCTCGTGCTGCGTGTCGGCGACATCGTGGACGAGATTCTCAAAGCTGAAGTCGAGTTTGCGATCGATCTGGTCGTCATGCCTACCCATCGTCACAGCCAGATCTTTCGCCTACTCGCGGACGGGGTCTCGCAGCGCGTCGTGCGTGACTCCATCTGTCCGGTGACCACGCTGTCGGAAAAGGCCTGGACCAACGCTCGGTTGCTCAGCGACTTAACGTGACGTGGGAGTGCGGCTGGTGGCACCCATGTGCGACCTCGAAACCCGGGTCAGCTCCGCTTGCAACGTCACCGGCGAAGCCATCGCGACTCATCAGCGCGGCAATAAGTTGATCGACGCCTAGCCTTCCCGTCAAGTACGGGTGGGCGCGCGGTGCACGGCCTGTGCCGGCAGACGGTATTTTTCAAGGACGCGCGCCCCGCCGTTGATAGGCAAAGCAGCTCCCCGCTTTACAAGAGAATCTTCGCCCGGGAAGAAGCGATCGAACTTAGCGAAGCCTTCTCCGCCCGCTGCTTGAAAACTGAGGCCCGATTGGTAAACGGCAGGGCGCGTAAAGCTCCGCTCCCACAGTGATCAACGCAGTTTAGAGACCGCCTATTTGAGATTTCCCTGCCACTGCGACCGGTCGCCGCGCCAAGCTTACCCTCGCGACGTTACGATCAGAGCACGGCGCCCGCTCCCTCGACTATGCTCGCGATGACACTCCGGTGGAGCTTGAGACAACCCCGGCCTGACGTCCTCGCTGGCAGTCGTCGCTTTGCCCGGCGGAGCTACTTCAGACTGGTTGTGCGCCGATCGGAGCGGTGGGCTGGTTCGGGCCGAAGCATTGCTCCCTTTCAATGCAGCGACTGGTCACATTACCGCAATCCCGGTCGCTTAAGTCCACAATAAGACTGCCATCAAACCTCATTTTTTACCCGAATAATCGGCTGATTTCGCTCTCCTGCCACGGGCCGGTGGCCGCATCCGCGGGCACGGAAGATGCTGTTTGGCTCGGCGTGGGCGACATCAGCCACTGCGAGGAGCGGCTCAAATGCTGAATCAGGCGGAAAACGAACTGTTGTGTAGGGTGGGCGCGGGCACCGCGATGGGCGAGTTGCTGCGCGAGTACTGGGTTCCGGCGCTGCGCTCGGAGGCGCTGGAGGCCGACGGGGCCCCGGTGCGGGTGCGCTTGATGGGCGAGAATTATGTCGCCTTCCGCGCCAGCGATGGCCGGGTGGGTTTTTTCGACGAAGGCTGTCCCCATCGCTGCGCCTCGATGGCGCTGGCGCGCAATGAAGACAACGCGCTGACCTGTATCTTTCACGGCTGGAAGATCGACGTCACCGGCAAGGTGGTCGAGGTGCCCTCGGAGCCGGCGGAGCGGCGCGCAGAATTCGCCGCCAAGGTACGCGTGCGCCATTATCCGGTGCGCGAGGCCGGGAGCGTGGTGTGGGTGTACCTTGGGCGGCGCGATCAGCCGCCGGCTTTCTTGGACTTCGAGTTCAACCACCTGCCCTCAAGTCACGTCCTCGCGCGCCGCGCGATCATGCATTGCAACTGGTTCCAGGGACTGGAGGCGGTGCTCGACTCGGCGCACTTGGGAATTCTGCACCAAGGCTTTCTGCCGGTGGCGCAGGCGCGCGATGTCCCCGATTTGGAAATGGCCTGCGCCAACAGCGGCCCGAGCTTTGAGTTTGTGCCCACGCCCTACGGTTTTCGCGAGGGCGCTTTGCGCGCGCAGCGCGACGGCGGAATTTACGCCCGCATCCGCGAGATGGTCCTGCCCTTCTATTCGTTTATCCCGATGGGCCTGACTCAACCCTGCCTGATGATCTGCTCGATTCCGATCGACGATGAGTGGACCGCGCAGTGGTACTTCAATTACGACCCCAACCAGCCCCTGGGCGAATATCGTAAGCTCGCCTGCCAGGGCGACTCCGGCAATCCCGACAATTTCTGCTCCGATCTCGGCGGCTGGGACAACATGTGGCATCAGGACCGCAAAGCGATGAAGGAGGGGCATTGGACCGGCATCACGCGCCATCTGCCGTTCGAGGACTTCGTGGTTGAAGAGGCGATGGGGCCGATCGTCGACCGCACCCGCGAGTACCTGGGCTCCAGCGATACGATCATCATCCGCACGCGCCGGATGCTGTTGGAAGCGGCGCGCGCTCATGCCAAGGGCAAGGGCACCGCGTGGCTGGATCGAGGCGTAGACTACCGCCGCATTCGCGCCCTGGCGATCAAGTATCCCGAGCGCCAGAACTGGCGCGACATCGACCCCTTGAACCCGCCGGCGCCGATGGTCTGAGCAAGGCGAAGGCAACCAGCGGCTGCACAACGGGAAAGGATCGGAAGATGGGACTGTCACGGGAAGCCAACGATCAACTGACGCAGACCGGGCGCGGCACGCTGCTGGGCGATTTGATGCGCCGCTACTGGATACCGGCGCTGCTCAGCGAGGAGCTAGCCGAGCCCGATTGTCCGCCAGTGCGCCTGAAGCTCCTGGGCGAGCGGCTGATCGGGTTTCGCGATTCCCAAGGCCGGCTGGGAATCCTCGATGAGTTGTGCGCCCATCGGCGCGCCTCGCTGTGGTTCGGACGCAACGAGCAGTGCGGACTGCGCTGCGCCTATCACGGCTGGAAGTTCGACGTCGAGGGGCATTGCGTCGATCTGCCCTCGGAGCCGGAGGAAAGCGGGATGCGCCGGCGCATCCGGCTGAAGTCCTACCCGGTGCTGGAGCGCGGCGGCGTTATCTGGGCCTACCTGGGGCCGCCCGAGCAGCGGCCCGAACCGCCGGCGCTGGAATGGGCGCTGGTGGCGCCCGAGCGCCGCTTCGTCTCCAAGCGGCTGCAGGAGTGCAATTACCTGCAGGCGATGGAGGGTGGGATCGATTCCAGCCACGTCTCCTTTTTGCACTCGGGCGCGCTCAACAGCGACCCGCTGTTCGCCGGCTCCAAGGGCAATCAGTACAACCTGGGCGATCGGATGCCGCACTTCGAGGTGACGGAATTCGATGGCGGCCTGCTAATCGGCGCCCGCCGGCGCGCCGAAGGCGGCAAGTTCTACTGGCGCATCACACCCTGGATCATGCCGTTTTACACCCTGGTCGCGCCGCGCGCCGACCATCCGATCAACGGCCACGCCTGGGTCCCGATCGACGACCACCACTGTTGGGCCTGGAGCATTAGCTACCATCCCCATCGCGCGCTGAGTGCGGCCGAAGTGGCGGCGATGAAGGACGGCCAGGGAATCCACGCGCGCTACGTGCCCGGGACGTTCGTGCCTCGCGCCAATCAGGGCAACGACTACCTGATGGATCGCGAGGCCCAGCGCGCCGGCCTGAGCTTCAGCGGGGTGGAGGGGATCGCGATGCAGGATGCCTCGCTGCAGGAGAGCATGGGGCCGATCGTCGATCGGGCGGAGGAAAACCTGGTCTCCACCGACAACGGGATCATCATGGCCCGGCGCAAGTTGCTCGCCGCGGCGCGGGCTAATCGGCTCGGCCAGCCGATCCCGGGACTGAGCGCGGCCTCGCAACGGGTGCGTTCATGCGCCATCGAATTGCCCGACGAAGTTGATTTCAAGCATGGCGCCGAGCACGGACTGTTCGGCGATATCGGCAGCGCTCCGGTCAGCGTCTAGGCCGCGGTTGGCGGAGCACGGCAAGAACTTAGCCGAGGATAGGACGATGCTGAAAAAAGAGGACAACGAGCTTTTGTGCAGGGTGGGGCCCGGGACGGCGATGGGCTCGTATATGCGGGAGTTCTGGATTCCCGCGCTACGCGCCGAGCGGCTGGAGGCTGACGGCGCGCCGATCCGGGTGCGGCTGTTGGGCGAAGACTTCGTAGCCTTCCGCTCAACCGATGGTCGGGTGGGTTTCTTCGACGAAGGCTGTCCTCATCGCGGCCCCTCGCTGGCCTTGGCGCGCAATGAAGACAACGCGCTGACCTGCATCTTTCACGGCTGGAAATTCGACGTGTCCGGAGCCTGCGTCGAGGTGCCGTCGGAGCCACCCGAGCGGCGCGCCCAATTCGCGGCCAAGGTGCGGATTCGCCATTACCCGGTGCGCGAGGCCGGCACCATCATCTGGGTGTACCTGGGCAGCCGCGCCCAGCCGCCGGAGTTCCCTCGCTTCAACTTCACCGACTTGCCCCAGGGACACGTCACCAGCGCCTTGGCGGTCATTCCGTGCAATTGGTTCCAGGGGCTGGAGGGTCAGCTTGATTCCGCCCACGTCGGCATCCTGCATTCGGACTGGGTGCAGAAGAGTCTGTACCATGACACCGGTCCGCGCTTCGAATTCGAGCCTCAGTCCTACGGTTACCGCGAGGCGGCGGTGCGCCGGATGCCTGACGGGCAGCATTACGTCCGCGTGCGCGACTTCGCCCTGCCCTGGTATTCTTTCATCCCGATGGGCAGCCGCGCCGACGACCACATGCTGACGATGTCGGTGCCGGTGGACGATACCCATTCGGCGCAGTGGGACGTGACCTACAACTTTTCTCGTCCGGTCGCCCGCTATCGCCGCGCCGCACCGCAAAACCTCGACAATATGGCCGACGGCATGGCGCTGGACGACTATTACGGCCAGAGCCGGCCGCGGATGCGCGAGGGGAGCTGGAGCGGCTTTTCCTTTCTGCGCTTCGAGGACTTTGCCGTCGCGATTGCCCAAGGGCCGATCGTCGATCGCTCACGCGAGTACCTGGGCTCCAGCGATACCTCGATCAACCGGGCGCGCCGAATGCTGCTCGAAGCGGTACGCCGCCACGCCAAGGGCGAGCCCACCGTGGGGCTGCAGCAACCCATCCGCTGGGATACGCTGGAGGCTCAGGACGCGATCATCGCGGCCGATGCGGACTGGCGCGCGGTCGCACGATAAGCTTGGCTTCCTGACCTCGCGCGGTTGACGGAGCCAAGGCTGGCGCTTCGCTTGGCGCGAGGCACTTCCGACCGCGTGCCGGGCGAAGCGACCGCTGGGCGGAAGCGCAAGCCTGATGCTTTTTGGAGGGCCTTAGAGGTGAAAGTCTGTCTGGCGGGCGAAGGCGGAATGGGCCTGACCCATATGCAGGTGCTCTCCAAGCTGGAGGGTGTCGAAGTAGTGAGCCTGGCCGGGGGTATCGAGCAGGACACGCGGGCCTTTGCCGAGCAGTGGAAAATTCCCCACTGGTCGCTCGATTTGCGGACCTGCCTGAGACAACCCGGAGTCGAGGCGGTAATTCTGGCTACCCCCACGGGGCTGCACGCCGAGCAGGCGCTGCTGGCGATGTCCATGGACAAGCACGTGCTGTTGGAAATTCCGATGGCGCTGTCCCTGGCGGATTCAAAACGGGTGGTGGAAATGCAGCGTAAGAGCGGCCTGACGTGCATGGTCTGCCATTCGCGCCGCTTTTCCCCCGCCCATCGCGAGCTGCGCCGGCAAATGCACGAGGGACGCTTTCACCTCTATCACCTGGTGGTTGAAACCTATTTCATGCGCCGCACGGACTTGAACATGTTCGGCAAGCCGCGCACCTGGCGCGACCATCTGCTGTGGCATCACGCCTGCCATTCGGTCGATCTGGCAGCCTGGATGCTCGAATTCCCCCACTTCGAGGTTTGGGGCCAGCGGGGGCCGGATCACCCCAACCTGAAAATTCCAATGGACATGTCCATCGCGATGCGCTCGGCGAGCGGGGTCCTTGTCACGATGGCAATGTCGTTCAACAACCGCGGGCCCTTCGGCGCCTTCTACCGCTATATCGGCGAGGAAGAGACCTATCACGTCTTCCGCGACGAATTGGCCGACGGCGACCGCAAGCCCGTGACGCTGCAGGGGCTGGGCGCGTTCGAGGCTCAGGATCGCGAATTCTTCGCCGCCCTCCAAGGCGCGCGGCTCCCCGAGGCAAGCGTCGGGTCATGCCTGCCGGCGATGGCGCTGTTGGATCGTATCGAGGCCTGCTTCGCGCCTCGCTGAGCCACGGCTCTCTCCGGTTCGGCAAAGGCGCGGACCCGCGGATGGCAAGCGCCGGCGGCGGAGATAGGCAAACTACCTCCGCGCCTGACCGCGGCTTAATTCCAGCGCGCGAACGCAAGCCCGATCCCGGTGCCCGCGGGGCTGCGGTAGACCGGCACGTACTCGCACCAGCGCATCCGCAATCCCAGCCCGGCGATTGCGCCGCCCATCACGATCCAGTTACGGATTTCCGAATTACCCGAGTTAAGCAGCTTGGTGGGTAGGGTGCGCAGCGTGCGCTCATCTCCGTCGCACAACGCCTTGAGCACTTTTGCATCCAGGGTTTCGTCGGTCACGAAGTGGCTCAGCCCACCCGAGGCCAGAACCAGCACGCGCAACGGCTCGGGGTAGCTTTCGACCGCGCGCCGCAGCGCCCGGCCGAAATCGAAGCAGCGCGAGGGCGTAGGTTGGTTGGGCGGATAGAAGGTGTTGAGCAGAATCGGCACCACGGGCACCCGCCGTTTGCCCATCAGACGCAACAGCGGATAGGTGATGGCGTGGCCGAAACCTTGGTAGGGGCCACCGGCGGGTACGCCCCGGCTGCTGCTGACGTCGATGTTTTGCTCGATCAGGCTGGAAATCAGGGCGCGCGCGAATTGTGGCGCCGCCTCGAACTCATGATGGGAATCGGCACCGTAGCCTTTATCCGCATCCAGTACCCATTGCGGCGTGTTGCCTTGATGAGGCGTGCGCTCGGTTATTATCTTGTCGCCATAAAAGATCGATACCGCGGGCTGGTTGTTGGGACCGAACATTTCCTCCTGGTCGTCGCCCACAATCAGCACCAGGTCGGGCGAGAGCTCGTCCAGGTCTCGCGCCAGATGGTCGAGCGCGCGCTGGGCCCGATCATCCCATTGGATGAAATTGTCTACGGTGGCCACCGCGGCGTATCGATCTCCGACCTGCCGGGCCAGTTGTCGGTAGCTCAGGTGGTTGCCGTCGAGGTCGTAAAGATCCTCGGACTCCATTTCCTGGACCACGCGGTCGGGCCACTGCTGCGGCTTGATGACCAGAATTGGACTGTGTGATGTGCCGATCCCGGCGACGATTTTGGCCATCTGGGGAATCCTCCAATAGTCAGTGGCGCTCTTGCCGACCAAGCGAAGCACTCGCCATGCCAAAGCCCAGGCAGGTGACAGCCCAGGCTGATTCAGATTAGCCATTGCGGAGCTATCCGATGGGTCTTCTGGATGCGTCGATCAGAAACACTGTTCCCGATCGTGGCAGCGGGATCCGACCGCGAGGCACATCAGCCGATGACCCCGATTCGGCACGGCGCTTGCTGCCCAGGCGGCTGAATCTTCGGGTAACCGAAGCTGCGGAGGAGCAAGAAGATGAGAGCATCCGAGGTGACTTTGAGCGGGGTGATCCGGGAAGCGGGAGGGAAGCCGGCGGCGAGCTGCAAGATTGCTTTCCTGTGCGACTTCCAAATGGTCGGGGAGCAGTTTGTCGACGCCGTGACCAAGGAAGTGGTCACGGACAAGGAGGGCAAATTCTCCGTGATCTTCCCCCAGGGGGCCAACTTGCAGGTAATGCTGCCGGGTGGCGCGCGGGCGTCATTTACGCTGCCCGAAAAGACCCGGGCCGATCTTGATGAGTTGCTGAAGTAGCGGCCGTCGCGGGGGAGAGAGAAGCGCGACCACGGGGCCGCGCTTCTCCTTGTGAGAATGCCTTCGAGATATCCAGATATTTTTTCCCGATATCCGGACTAACTAGACCGACTAAGGCTACTAAACACGGAAGTAGGTAACGCCTCCGCAGACAGATTGAGCAAAGCCGAAGTCAGACATTCAAAAAGCTTCCCGAGCCGGCGGGACGAAGCGGGCTTGGCGAAGAGCCGCGCCTGGCAGAGGGACGCACAGCCGGCAGAGGCCGCGCCAAATCAAACAGGACAAGGGCAGGGCAGCCAAGCCTGCGCGGTTTCATCCAATCGGAAACAGCGCTATTTGCCTTGCTCCAGCTCTTTGCCGCGCCGCTGCATCAGTTGGCCCATCTGCTCCATCATCCGCCCCTGGATTTGCATCATCTGACCCCGCGTCTTGGCATCGGCGTTCATCATCAACATCATCATTCCCGGATCGCCCATCATGCCGTGCCCCATCGACCCGTGCCCCATCGGCGGCATCATGCCGCGGCCCATCATCATCCCGCCCATTCCTTTGGACATCATGCCGCGACCCTGCATCATCCCACCGCCCATGCCTCCCATCATACCACCTCCGCTAGTTGCACCGGTTTAGGGCGTGGCGCTCTGGGTGGAAGCTGGTTGGTCTGCGGCGAAAGCAGCCCCAAGTGCGGTTCCCAGGAGCGCAACAGTAATAATCATGGTAAATGCCAGTAATCGAGACCGTGCAGATTTCATTTCGGACCTCCTGTTAAAATAACCTCAATATCGTGCAGGCGGGCCTACTTTTATCGGCGTGGCAATCGCCGGCGAAGAAACAACGACAAGATAGGCATCGGTTGCACGCTTATAGCAACATTGTGACCGGGTGCGAGCACGATTGTCGTAGCATACAAGCTACCGGACGGTTGCACTACCAATACGGCGTCACACTTGGCGCATACGACGACTATATTTCACCTTTCGGACTTGGCCAATAACGAATCGTCGCAAGATTTTAGTGGTCCGTGTCGCTAATAGAGGCGACGGCGGAACAGCCATCCCGCCATCGCGAGGGTCGCAACTCCGATGACAAGCATCGGCCAGTATTGAGAGCTGAGCGACAAGGTCGAGGCCCCTTCCAGAAACACACCACGCACCACCACCAGGAAGTAACGCATCGGATTAAGAAAAGTGATGTCCTGAATTATAGGCGGCATGTTTGCGATCGGCGTGGCGAATCCAGAAAGTATTATCGATGGCACCATGAATAGAAAGGTGCCCAGCAACGCCTGCTGCTGCGTCACTGAAAGCGACGAGATCATCAGACCGATACCTATCACGGAAAGCAGAAACAGGAACAAGCCAAGGTAGAGCGCGACAAATCCGCCCCTCAGCGGTACGTCAAACCAAAGCACGCCGGCCGCGATGATGAAAGTGGCTTCGGCGCTGCCAATGAGCAAGCCGGGGATGCTCTTCCCGAGCAGGATGTCGATGGGACGCATTGGCGTGACGAGGAGTTGATCGAAGGTGCCGGCTTCGCGCTCGCGCGCCACCGAAAGCGCGGTTACCAATAGGGTGACGACTTGAGTAAGCAGCGCCACTATCCCCGGAACAATGAACCATCTGGATTCAAGGTTCTCATTGAACCTGGCGCGAATATCAAGCGTGGCCGGTGGTGTGTACCCGCCGTGGCGTGCCTCCCACCAGCTGTTGAAGTCGTTCACGATCGTGTTGGCATAGCCCATCACCAGCAACGCGGTGTTGGAATTGCGGCCGTCAAGAATCAACTGCACCGGACCGGGCGACCCCGCGAACAGATCCCGGCTGAAACGGCGGTCGATGTGCAAGACCATCAGTGCCTTGCGCTGGTCGATAAGCGCAGCGATCTCCTGATCGCTGTGAATGCGCGTCACCTCCTGGAAGGCGGGCGCGCCTTCGAATCGAGCGACCAATTCGCGTGAGGGTTGGCTCGGGTCCTCGTCGTAGACGGCGAAGGGTACGTGATTAAGGTCATAGGTCGCCGCGTATCCAAACACGACAAGCTGAATGATTGGCGGACCAATCAGCACCATCCGGCTCTTCACGTCTCTAAGGACTGCCAGCAGCTCCTTGACGACCAGGCCGAATACCCGATGCAACATCATGGCCTACTCCAGGCTCTTGCGCGCCGACCAGCGCGCCAGACCGAGAAACACCGCCGCCATCGCAATCAGCGCCAGGATGTTCGGCAACACCACCGGCCAGACGTTGCCGGCGAGAAAGAGGCTTTGCAATATGGTCACGAAATACCGCGCCGCCACAAGGTGCGTGATTAGCCGAATAGCCGCGGGCATGCTGCGGATGTCAAACACGAAGCCGGAAAGTATGAAGGCCGGCAGAAATGTGACGATAATGGCGATCTGACCGGCAACGAACTGGTTCTTGCTGACCGTGGAGATCAGCAACCCCATCCCGAGCGCACACAACAGAAAAGCCGACGACGACGCCATCAGCAGCCACAACGAGCCGCGCAGGGGCACGCCGAAGAGCCAGATAGCCATCGCTACCGAGAGCGCCATCCCGCCCATCCCAAGGACGAAATACGGAATCAGCTTGCTCAATATGATTTCGTGGATGCTGGCGGGGGTCACCAGCAATGCTTCCATCGTGCCCCGCTCCCATTCGCGCGTGACCACCATCGCGGTCAATAGCGCGCCGGTCAGAGTCATGATGACGGCTATGAGTCCGGGGACGAGGAAATCGGTGCTGGTGACCGCGGGATTGAACCAGACCCTTGCGTCAACCTGGACCGGAGTCTTGAGCGGCAGACCCCGGCTGGCCGAGAATCTCGCGATCCACCCCGCCCAGACCTGCTGCAGGTAGCCCTCGACGAGACGCGCGTTGTTGGCGTCGACGCCATTGACGATCAGACCGATGGGCGCGTTACCCTGGCTGAGCATTTGGCGGCTGAAGTCGCTGCGCAGCCATACGATACCGTCTACCAGTCGCGCTCGCATTGCCGCATCGGCCTCCTGTACGTTGGGGAAGAAGACCGGCACGAAATACGGCGAGCGGAAAAATCCCGCGGCGAAACTAGCGGTATCCGTGTTGGGTTGCTCCACGACCAGGGCCAGCGGCACCCGCTTGGCATCGAGCGACACCCCGTAGCCGAAGATCAGCAAGAGGATGACCGGCATGACGAAGGCGATCGCAATGCTGGAGGGGTCGCGCAGAATTTGCAGCGCCTCCTTGCGCAGCAATCCGCCTAGTCGCATGATCACCGCCCGGTTCATGCGGCTGCTCCCGTGGGATGATCTTCGCTTGCGCTGATGAGCGCGACGAAGGCGTCCTCCATGGTCGGATTGGGCAGCGCGCTGGAGCGAAAGCGCTCGCGCATCGCTTCAGAAGTACCTTCGGCCAGAATCCGCCCCTGTGCCATGATCACCAGACGATCGCAGTACTCCGCTTCCTCCATAAAGTGGGTCGTGACCATCACCGTGATACCGCCTTCGGCCAGGGCGTTGATGCGGCGCCAGAAATCGCGCCGCCCTAAGGGATCCACGCCCGAGGTCGGCTCGTCGAGAAACAGGATGTCTGGCTCGTGCATCAAGGCCACCGCGAGCGCGAGGCGCTGTTTGAAGCCCAGTGGCAGGTCGCGACTGGTAGAGTCGGCGAACGGTCGCAATTCGAATTGCTCCAGCGCCCAGTCGAGCCGCTGGCGTTGGCGCGCGCCCTTGAGTCCATAGGCGCTGCTGAAGAAGCGCAGATTTTGCAGCACCGAAAGGTCGCCGTAGAGCGAGAACTTTTGCGCCATGTAACCCACCCGCTCACGCGCGTGTGCCGCCGCATGCCGCAGATCCACGCCGGCGACCTGAAGCCTGCCTTCCGAGGCCGGCAGCAGGCCACAAAGCATGCGAAACGTGGTCGATTTGCCGGCGCCGTTGGCCCCCAGCAAACCGAAGATTTCTCCGCGCTTGACGCTGAAATTCACGTCGCGCACCGCGTAGAAGGCGCCGAAGCGGCGGCTCAGATTGCGGACCACGATCAGGTCTTCGTGGCTTGCCGCATCGGAGGCTCGCGTCGGACCGGGTGAGGGCGCTTGATTTGATGAAGCGGCGGGTTGAGAACCCTTCAGCAGGCTTACGAAACTGTCCTCGAAGCGCGGGGCGACGGGCGTGATCTCCAGATCATGCTCGCCGCTAAGCAGTTGGGTGGCGGTGGGCGCCGCCGGTTGTTCGGTGACGACTCTTACACGCGATCCCTGAATGATAGCGTCGAGGATGCCCGGCGCCCGGCTTACGCGCTCCTGTAATGCACGCTTGGAGATTCCGGGCGCAAAGATCTGAAAGCTCCGTCCCGCGAGCCGGCGCGTAAACACCGCGGGATCATCCTGGCCAAGCAGCTTGCCGTCGTGCATCAGGATGACTTCGGTGCAGCGTTCGGCTTCGTCGAGATAGGCCGTGCTCAGCAGCACCGTCGCGCGGCGCTCCTCGACCAGGCGATGAATGATCGACCAGAGTTCGCGGCGCGAGACCGGATCGACCCCGACCGTCGGCTCATCCAGCAGCAGCAGCGGCGGTGAGCCAACCAGCGAGCATGCCAGCCCGAGCTTCTGCTTCATTCCGCCGGAGAGCTTGCCCGCCAGCCTGCCTGTGAACGGTGCCAGCCCGGTCATGTGCATAAGATCGGCATAGCGGGCGGCACGCTCTCCTTGCGCTACCGCATGCAGGTCGGCGTAAAGGTCGAGGTTTTCCTGCACGCTGAGGTCCTCGTACAGACCAAACCTTTGCGGCATATACCCGAGCAATGACTGCACTCGCTGAGGCTGAGCGCGGACGTCGATTCCCAGTACGGCGATGTTTCCTTGGTCCGGGGCAAAGAGGCCCGCGATCAGGCGCATCAGGGTGGTTTTACCCGCGCCGTCGGGACCAATCAGGCCCGTGACCATGCCCCCTTTAACTGCAACGCTCACGTGGTCGAGCGCGCGGACGCTGCGACCGCCGGCATGGAAGCTCTTGCTGACTGCTTCGAGTCGCAAGGCAATTTGGGGGCGTAGGCTCACGGCTTTTCGCTGGCGTGATTGTGCTCTCCGCAGCCAAGGCCGTTAACCTGACTTGCGCTCGGGATGGGCTGGTCGAGCGCCACCGTCACCGTGGCCGGCATCCCGAGGCGCAATTCGTTTTGCGGATTGCATGCATACACCCGCACCTGGTAGACCAGGCGGGTCCGCAATTCCGGTGTCTCGACATTTTTCGGCGTAAACTCAGCGGTTGGAGATATGTATCCGATCCAGCCCTTGAAGACCTTGCCAGGAAAACTATCGGTCGTAATCGATGCTTTCATGCTCAGGTATATGCGGGCCATATAGGTTTCGGGAACGTACGCGCGCACCCATAGCGGATTTGTCAGCGCCATCGTAAAAGCTGGGACCCCGGGTGAAGCCATGTCGCCGGGTTCCAGAATGCGGTCCTCGATGATCCCGTCGGAGTGCGCATACAGCTTCGTATCGGCAAGTTCACGCTGCGCAAAGGCGAACGCGGCCTCGTCCGCTTTGAGCACCGCGCGGGCGTTCTCGATGTCCTCGATGCGCGGCCCTTTGACGGCCAGAATCCATGCTTGGCGGGCGGCATTGTAGTTGCCGGTTGTTTCCTTGAGTTTGGACGCCGCGTCGTCCAGCTCTTGCTGGGGGATAAGGTCTTTGCGCCGCAGCCTTACGTCGCGCTGGTAGGTTACCTCTGCGTCGCGCATCGTCGCGTGCAGGGCTTCCATCGTGGACCGCGCCTGCACGATTTCCTCGGGCCGCGAACCGTTTATCAGCCTGGCAAGCACCTGCTGCTGGGCCTCGATGTTGCGCCGCGCTTGCTCGGCGTTGGCCGCGTATCGACGGGCGTCAAGTTCGGCCAGAAGCTCGCCCGGCCTGACGAAGTCGCCCTCCTCGACCAACATCCGCGTGATTCGGTCGGAATCGTTGAAGGCAAGCTGGACCTCGCGAATATCGATGTTGCCGTACAGCGTAAGTAGAGTATGGTTTGCTCGATTGGCGCGAACAACCAGGAAAATTGCGGCCAAGGCCCCGACCGCCACCACCGCCAGCATCTCCAGAAACCTGCGCCTGCTCATGTTTACTGCTGCCGTTAATCGCCCATGGGTGGCTTCCCTGGCAACTTGCCGCAATCGATGTGCCAACTCTGGTCGGCGCTTCGCTTGGCGCCAGCGCCCACCATTTTTCTCGCGCGGCTAATGAACTGTATCCAACCGAAACAGCTATTGGAAAGCAGGGGAACCAGTGGGACGATTTGCGCCACAAAGAATACCCTCCTAACTCAAGGCTCGGGTAACGGTGCGAGCGTGAAAAGGCGTTAAATCAAAAGGTATGGGTTTTGCGACCTGACTTTACAGCGCGGCCCAAGGTGAAAGCGGACTGAAAGACCCCCGAAGCGCAACGGCGACTTTGATTGGCCAAGGATGGCAGCAGGCATCGGACCTCACTGCACTCAGTTAGATAGGTGACGAGAAAAATCGGGCATGAATTGTCCCCATCTCTGCTCAAAAGCCGGCGAAAAGAAACTTTCCATGAACGGCCGAAAACTGAGGAGACCAAGAGCGTTCGGGCGGTCTCAAATCGGTGCCGCCCTTGTCTTCTTGCTGGCGGGCTGCGCCGTCGGGCCCGATTTTGTTCGCCCCGCGCCACCTTCGGTCACCGCCTATACCCCGAAAGCGAAATTGCCGGCGTTGACGGCGGGCGGCAGCGAACCCTCCCAACGTTTTTTGAGCGCTTCGACGATCCCCAATGCTTGGTGGCAGCTTTTCCATTCAAGGTCGCTCGATACGGTGGTGCGAGAAGCAATCGCCAACAGCCCAAGCCTAGTAGCGGCTCAGGCCGCTTTCGCGCGGGCGCATCAGGCGGTGCTCCAGGCTGAGGCCCCGCTTTATCCCTGGATGGACTTCACCGCCATGGCCGAACGTCAGCGATGGGGTCTTCCGATGGGCCTCGGCTTTTCTCCCAGTAAACTCTATGCCTTCAATTATTACGCGTTTGGTCCTACCGTGAGCTACTCACCCGATCTGTTTGGCCTCACCCGCCGATACATCGAAGAGCAGCAAGCGACGGCGCAGAGTCAAGCATATCAGCTTGCTGCGGCCTATCTGACCCTTACCGGCAACGTAGTGGCCGAAGCGCTTACCATCGCTTCGACCCGCCTACAGCTTAGCGTAAGCCAACAGATCGTGGCCGTGGACGAGAAGAACTTGGAGCTCGTGCAGTCTGCATTTGAAGAGGGCCGAATCGCCAAACCTGACGTGCTGCTTGCCGAGAGCCAACTATCCAATGATCGGGCCTTGCTGCCGCCACTGCGCCAACAACTGGCGGCGGCCCAGGACGCGCTCACCATGCTGGTCGGGAAATTTCCCGCGCAATGGGAGGCGCCCTCATTTGCCATGTCCGACTTTACCTTACCCGGTGAACTGCCGGTCAGCCTGCCCTCCGCCTTGGTTCGCCAGCGCCCGGACATCCTGGCGGCGGAGGCTCAACTCCACGCGAGCAGCGCGGCAGTCGGGGTGGCAACGGCCCAGATGTACCCGAACATCACCTTATCCGCCTCCTTGACCCCCGCGGCACTAAGTCCCAACGGCGCGTTCTTCCAAGCATCGAACCTCTTCTGGAGTCTAATCGGAGGCGTTACCGTACCGGTCTTTCATGGTGGCGCGCTCCGAGCGCAAAAACAGGCAGCAATCGAGCAGCTTCGGGCTTCGTTCGCGATCTACCGCCAGGCCGTGCTGCAAGCCTTCCAACAGGTCGCTGACACCCTGCGCGCCCTGGGCCACGATTCCGAACTCATCCACGCCGAGCGCCGTGCGGTCGAAACCGCGCACAATTCACTGGCTCTTCAACAGGAGAGTGACGCGCTCGGCAAGACTGACATCCTGCAACTGCTCGACGCGCAGCGCAGCTATCACCAGGCGGAGTTGGGCTATGCACACGCCTTGGCGCAGCGCTACCTGGACAGTGCTCAACTGTTCGTGGCTATGGGTGGTGGGTGGTGGAAAGACACCACCCTTTGCGGTGACTGCGCCGATCGAGTCCGCTTCGAGGCATGGCCTGCTCAGACTGTTGAAATTTCGCCTTCGCGATAAAGGCCATAAGCGCATGGTTGGAAGCGACATGGCGCGGGTCAATTAGTGCGAAGCCGTCGGGCGTGGTGCCAGCGAACACCCGGTAAATCTGCCGTGTCGAGGTTGGCCAGCGGGCTATTTCCTACGAGCACCCGGAGGGGTCCGATGAAGGGAAAAGGTCATCCATATTCGCCTACCTCGCCTAAACCGCCAACATGCGAAAGACGCTCGACCGCCGCCGCTTCTCCAAAGTACGACTGCCTGTGCCATAACCAGATTCACGGCACTGAGTTGATTTCTTGACCATCGACAACTCCTTCTCCCCAAGCCAGCCTCGGCCCGCATCTTGCCCGGACTATCGCACTGCTAGCCCATCGCCAACCGCCCCCAGAGTCTCGCAATCATGATGTTGCAGCACGATCGCGTGCGCGATGAATCAGATCTTCGGTATCTGACGAGTGCGACGATAGAATCGCAGCCCAGACCATCGCTTGCGCGGCGACTCAACGGAACCACACAATCTGACGGGCCTCCAGCGGAACGCTTGCCTCCGGATGGTATGGTACGACGCGCGGAGTGTACTGATCCGCTGAACGGTCCTTCCCCACCGATGCTTGATAGGTCCAACCGTTGACCGCGCCCGTGATGGCCTCAGCACGTACCATTGGCACACGTACCAACGAAGCGCCGTCCAGTTCGTCCGCGTAAAGCTCTACTGCCACCCCCTCGGGGTTCATTCCTCCCAGGTATACCTGGACGCGCACGAGGCGTTGAGCTCCACCATCCTGCACAAAGAGGTTTCCGAAGCGAATCTCTGACCAATGGTTACTAAGCGAGTTATGCCACTGCTCGATACGACTTCCCAGACCTCCGTTATCGGCCGTGCGACGACGGTAACGTTGTGCCGCCGGAAGGTAACAACGCTGGGTATATTCGCGAACCATACGATTGGCTGAAAAGCGCGGTGCAAGGCCGCTCATGCTGGCGCGCACGCGGGCGATCCACCTAACCGGTATTCCGCGCGCGTCCCGCTCGTAAAAGGCTGGGACAATATCCTGTTCGAGAAGGCGATAGAGTTCCTGCGCCTCCCGAATGTCCCATTGCGGGTCTTCATGCTCCTGCCGGTCACCCAGCGCCCAGCCGACCTCGGGCGCGTACGCTTCCGCCCACCAGCCATCGAGTTCCGATAAGTTGAGGCCGCCGTTGACCAGGAGCTTCATTCCACTGGTGCCGCACGCCTCCCAAGGGCGTCGGGGGGTGTTGATCCACAAATCCACCCCTTGCACCAGTTCAGCGGCGAGTGTCATGTCGTAGTCTTCAAGAAAGATCACTCGGCCTCGCACTTCGGGTCGGCGCGCATATTCAACCCACTCGCGAACCATACGCCTGCCTTCTTCATCGGCCGGATGTGCCTTGCCAGCCACAACTAGTTGCACGGGATTGACGTTGTTGAGAATGCGAGTCAGGCGCTCAGGCTCCAAAAGCAGCAGATTTGGACGTTTGTATCCCGTGAATCGGCGGGCAAAACCAAGCGTGAGCGCATTGTAGTCGAGGTGGTCGGCGGTCCTCAGGCCCGTGCTGTCACCCAGCGCCACACGATGACGCTCGGCCCGCCGCCGCACCGCATCGACGAACGCGCGTCTACTGTTCATGCGAAGCGTCCAAAGCGCGTCGTCTCCAAGGCTGCCGATAGCATCTTCAACTTTCTCAAGCTCCCCCATCCAGCGGCCTTTGCCGCAGCTTTCAGTCCACAAGGCATCGGCCGCGGCGGAGTCCCACGACGGGACGTGAATGCCATTGGTGACATATTCGACCGGTACTTCGGCCTCCGGCCAGCGGATAAACAATGGTTGGAAGATTCGACGGCTGACCCGTCCATGCAGCCGGCTCACCGCATTCGCGCTACCGCAGCCACGCAAGGCAAGGTATGCCATATTGAAGGGTTCGCTCGAGTCCTCCGGATTGACACGGCCAAGCGCCAGCAACTGTTCTAAACCGATTGCGGCCGTGCGGGCATAGTCCGCGAAGTAAGCAGTCATCAGATCCTTGGAGAAGCGATCGAACCCCGCCGCCACTGGGGTATGCGTAGTGAAAACGTTTCCAACTCGGGTACAACGCAAAGCGACTAGAAAAGAGCACCCTGTCTGCTGCATAAAATCACGGGCTCGCTCAAGCGTCACGAAGGCGGCGTGACCCTCGTTAAGATGGCAAACCTCGCAACTTATCCCCAATTCTCGCAGTAAACGCCAGCCACCGATCCCCAGGACGATCTCCTGCTGCAGCCGCATCTCTGCGGCTCCGCTATAGAGTTCGCCCGTGATGCCGCGGTCCACCGGCAAGTTGAGAGGATCATTGCTGTCTAGTAGATAGAGCGTGATGTTTCCGACCCTAACCTCCCAGCCACGTAAATAAACCTGTCTTCCCGCCAGTTCCACTGCCACGCGCAGCCACTCACCTTTGGCATCGCGCACTGGAACTACCGGTAGCATGACCGGATTGTTATAAGGATAAATCGCGAGCTGACTGCCATCCGGTCCAATTGTCTGGCGAAAGTAGCCCTGCTGATAGAGCAGGCCCAACCCCACCAGTGGAACACCCAAGTCGCTCGCCGTCTTGAGATGGTCTCCCGCGAGGATCCCCAATCCACCGGCGTAAATCGGCAGCGCCTCGCTCAAGCCGAATTCCATACTGAAGTAGGCAACCGGCTTGAGCTGCTCCGCGCCGTGCGTCGTGGTAAACCACAGTTGACGTCGCGCAAAGTCCGCTCTCGACTCCTGTAGCCGGCGTAATTCCGCCATGAACGTGCTGTCGCGAGCCAGTCCCTCCAGGCGTGCCAGCGATACGCTCTGCAGGATTAGCCACGGGTTGCCAGTCGCCTCCCAAAGTTCGGGAGAGACTTTTTCCCAGAGCTGATCGGCTTCATGATTCCAACTCCAACGCATGTCGAGGGCCAACTCGCTCAATGCTTCCAGGCCTTGCGGCAGCGCTCGCGGAAGATAGTGCTCGGCCGCGTTCCGAATGCTTTTTATCCGATCTGTCATCTGCTTACCGTCGCGTCGTCAGCACTACCAGTGAGCGCTCTGCAAGATTTATTTTCGACCCGGCGAGCTGCGGTGCGGTATCGCCGGCCACGATATCCTCGGGAACCGCCGCAGCGGTGTCGATGGCACGCCACCATCGCGTATTCTCCGGGGGCGGCGGGACCCGAAACTCCACCGGCTGCGCTCCAGCGTGGGCCAAAAAGCACAGTGAAACGCCGCGCTGTTCCACGTCACGGATCATACAGCCGACGGTGGGATCAGGCGCGTTCCAATTTGGATATGCGCCCGAACGATCAAACCATATGACATCGTCTGCCGTATAGAACTTTTCGCGCGACAGAACTTGATGAGACTTGCGAAAGAAGATCAGCTCCCGAACAAAACGTAAAAGCTCGCGGTTACGATCCAGTAAACGCCAGTCGTACCAGGAAGTCTCGTTATCTTGGCAATAGGCGTTATTGTTGCCGCGCTGGCTGCGACCAAACTCGTCGCCACCAAGCATCATTGGAACACCGCGCGAGAGCATCAGTGTCGCAAGTAGATTCTTGGCCTGCCGCAAGCGCATGGACTGAATCGCCGGATTGTCGGTCGCTCCCTCGGCGCCATGGTTCCAACTGTAATTAGCGTCCGTGCCATCTCGGTTGTCTTCGCCGTTTGCCTCATTATGCTTGGTCTCGTAGCTCACCAGATCAGCCAGCGTGAAGCCATCATGGCAGGTGATGAAATTGATACTATTGAGCGGCTCCTTGCCGGTCCGCTGGTAGATATCGGCGCTGCCGCATAACCGACTGGCAAAGGCCGCTGCCATACCGCTGTCCCCCCGCCAGAAACGTCGCACATCGTCGCGATAACGGCCGTTCCATTCCGACCAGCGCCGGCCAGGAAAGCTCCCGAGCAGATAGGCGCCGCCAGCATCCCACGCCTCGGCAATAAGCTTTACGTCGCGCAAAATAGGTTCCTCGGCGATTCGCTCCAGCAGCGGCGGGTTGCTCGCGAGATTACCTGACTCATCGCGCCCCAGAATTGCGGCCAAGTCGAACCGAAAGCCGTCCACATGCATCTCGATAGCCCAATAGCGCAGACAGTCCAGGATGAACTCGCGCACCACTGGATGATTGCAATTGAGCGAATTGCCGCACCCCGAGTAGTTGCGGTAGCGGCGCCCACCGTCGGCGAGCAGGTAATAAATTGGGTTTTCCAGCCCGCGGAAGCTAAGCGTCGGGCCCAGCTCGTCGCCCTCGGCGGTATGCGTTAAGGCGATGTCGAGGATCACCTCGATGCCAGCAGCGTGAAGCGAGCGCACCATCTCCTTGAATTCCGTGACTTGGTGTCCAGATCCGCTCGAGGAGTAGCTCTCCTTCGGCGCGAAAAAATTTACACTGCTATAGCCCCAATAATTGCGCAGGCGCTCGCTAGTGAGCGGGTTGTAGCGGCTAATTTCGTTCTCGTTGAATTCCTGTACCGGCAGCAGTTCGATCGCGGTCACGCCCAGCATTTTGAAATACGGGATCTTCTCGATTACGCCGCGGTAGGTTCCGGGGTGCTTCACTGCGGACGACGGATGCACGCTAAGGCCACGCACGTGGGTCTCGTAGATAATCGTCTCTTCCCAAGAATGCTTGAGCGGCCGATCGCAGCCCCAGTCAAAGGCGCGATCGACCATTATTGCCCAGCACGCCGTTGCGCCATCATCCTCCCGAGAAAATGAAAGGTCCTTTTCCGGCGATTTGGGATCGTAACCAAACGCGCGTTCGAAGTCCGAAGAGGCAACCCCACTCAGGGCGCGAGCGTAAGGATCGACCAGTACCTTGTGATGATTGAAGCGGAATCCCGCTTGAGGCTGATACAATCCATCAACCCGATACGCGTAGTATTGCCCCGGACCCACGCCTTGCACCCAAACATGCCAAATATCTCCGGTACGATGTTGTAAAGGGTTAAGGTGAACAATTCTCGGCCGGTCGGCGCCATTCGATAATGGGTAGAGCAACAAATCTACGGCACTGGCATGGCGGCTAAACAGGGCGAAGTTGACTCCGTCACCGACCGCGTGTGCGCCAAGGGGCAGCGGGTCGCCAGGCATAATCCCGGCGCCAAGATCAGGCCCAGCGACCCGAGCTGGCATGCTGGTATCAGATGGCGCCATTTTCGTTGTCGGCTTTGATCTTCTATTAGTGTCGCTGGTCTTGTCCCTCATACTGCATTTTCTTTTGATTTCTGGTCCGACGGACAGAGCGATACAAGAACTAGTCGCTGCCAGAAGCGTCGCTCAATGCGTGGTGGTTTCGGCGAGCTGACGCAGGCTGGCGCGATTGCCGATCGCGACCAGCAGATCGCCGGGTGCGATCACGGTTTGCGAATCGGGGATTAGCGACAGCCTACCATTGCGCCGCAACGCCACAATCCGAAGCTGCGGATGGGCGTGCTCGAGCTCGCGGATGGCGCGGCCGAGGATCGGACTGAGCTGAGGTACACTGATCTCCTCCAGGTCGATTTCGTCGCCTCGCCCTGGCATTACCAGCTCCAAAAAATCGACCACCGAGGGGCGCAGGATAGTGGTTGCGACGCGGAAGCCACCCTGCTGGTAGGCGGTCACCACCTGGTCAGCGCCCGCCAGCGTCAGACGGCGGTGAGCTGCCTCGGTTTCGGCTCGGGCATGAATCCGAATCGCGGGATTTTTCTCCCGTGCCGACAGTGTGATGTAAACATTGTCGGCGTCCGAGCCAGTTGCCGCGACGAGCGCGCGGGCAGTGCCGATGGCGGCTTCGTCCAAAGTCGTATCTTCCAGCGCGGAGGCGTTGAGAAAGGGAATATCGAGCCGGGCCAATTCGCCGGCACGCGCCGCGTCGGGATCGATCACGACCAACGGCACGGAATTGCGCCGAAGCTCCTCGGCCACGGCGCGGCCGAAGCGGCCAAAGCCGCAGATAATTACATGCTGGTGGAAATGTTGAATCTTGCGATGCATCGCAGTGGCTCCCAGATGTTCCTTAAGGCGGCCTTCGATCAGCAACTCGGCAATCACCGCGAGCAGGTAAAAGGAAGTGCCCACCCCGGTGACGATGAAGATAACCGTAAAGATCTTGCCGGCGGCGTCCAGTGGTCGCACTTCACGGTAGCCCACCGTCGAAACTGTGATAACCGCCATGTACAGTGCGTCCAGGGCCGAATAACCCTCGAGCAAAACATAACCCGCCATCCCGACCAACGTTACCAGCACCATTCCGGCGACGGCGAAGACGAAGCGTCTGGCCGGACTACTCATGCGAGTGGCTGTGCCGCCCTTCCCAACGCCTCCAGGCGTCGCTAAGGAGCCAAATAATGCTCACGCTTGGCACCCGCGATACGAACAACAGGCTTTTCATGACCAACAGGATAAAGCCAGATGAAACAATTATCCAAGAGGAAAACTTAATAAGCAGGGAAATTATAGACGGATAAAAACGCGTCGGTTATCGCTGAATTGCGCAAGCTCGCTCCGAGGACCTAGCGGGAAGTAGGAGTTACGCTGCTGTCTTTTGTGAGCAATCAATTGGAGCGCGCTCATGTTCACTCGCGATTCGAAGCCGTCGCGAGAATTGTCGCCAGACGTGCTCGCCGCTCAAGCAGATCCGCAAGGGTGTAACGGTCGAGCGTGGCAGAGAAGTTGTCGCACGCGGCGCGAGCTTCGGTAAGGCCGCAGAAATTCGCGATCACGCTTCGGTTGCGTTCCCAATCGAAGCATTCCACCGCCCTTGTGCACCTCAGCTTGTATCGCACAGCCTCGTCGATGTTGACTTTGGCGTGCTTGCGCGCCAGTTCGATGCCGCCGCCCTTGCCGCGGTGACTCTTGATGAAACCGCCGCGTGCGAGATTGTGCACCAGCAAGTTCTTGCGATGGCCCTTGACCGCTGCCGGTGAAGATGTACACTAGATACAGATTTAGGCTGCACCCCGTAAAGGTAACGGCGAAGAACGCCGGAAGAGCAGCAACATGAACATTTTGCCTGAGGCAATCCGCAAACACCATCTGAATTTGGCCAAGACCTTAGAAGGGCACGTGCAAGCAGTCGGCGGCGACGGGGCGCAGATGCAGCGTGACGCCTTGGTCGCGTTCCTGGAGAAGGACCTGCTGCCTCATGCCCACGGCGAAGAACGGCACTTATACCCGCTGGTGGACACCTTAGTCCAAAAGTACGGCAAACCGACCGCCACGATGGTGGTCGATCATGAATTTATCGCCGCCTACGTCGCCAAAATCGAGAAAGTCGCGCAGGAGCTTGCAAGTGCGACGGCTAGGGATCAGCGCGGCCGTCTTTTGCGCCGGTTACGGGGCCTTGCCCTTCGGCTTGATGCGATCGTGGAACTTCACCTTGCCAAGGAAGAACAAATCTATCTGCCGCTCATCGAAGAGCGCGTAGGTGAAGAGCGGCAACGGGCGGTGCTTCGCGCGATTCACGATGCTTACGGCAAAGACAAGGTTGTCGTTACGAAGAGGAATTCTTCCGGCGCTGAAGGCAGTACTCGATGAAGAGCAAGTACAGAAGCCGCTCGCAGATCGCCAGCGTGCGATCGACGCCGCGCGACATCTCGTGCCGCTCGTCGCGCACAACGCGCTTACCAAGCAAAGCGCACAAGCGGCTGACGCGCATGCACGCAGCCTCCTTTCACACGCCTTTACGTGCAACGGCCTCTCGATTATTTCCGAACTATCTATTGCCGGAGCAAACAATGCAGCGGGTTTTAAACATGCGCGACCGATCGGCTCTGGCGATTTGCTGCCTTAACACGAGCCGCCACCCTACTCAATCTCAAAGAGATCAACATGCCTTGGGTAATAACACGACTTTGTATTGACTGTCTCGATACCGGATGTGTGAGTGTTTGTCCGGTTGATTGTATTTATGAGTATACAGGAGACGATCGGCAGCACTTTCCTAATCAGCTTTACATAAATCCCGACGAATGCATAGAGTGCGGAGCCTGCGAACCCGAATGCCCCTGGCAGGCGATTTACGAAGAACCCGCGGTTCCTGAACCATTTCGCAGTGATGTCGCGCTCAACGCCAAGACAGTCGAAGCGCCCGATCGGTTTCGAATCAAGACATTTGAGGACAAGCCTGCTCCCACTCCGGAGCAGGTAGCCAACAACAAGCGCAAGTGGCAGCTCGTTTCGGACAAGTGAACGTCGATTGGTAAGGAATCAAGACAAACGCAGCGTGAATACGTACGCTGGGCTAACCACCCTGAGGTGCTGTTGATGCGTCTGTGGTCATTTATATTTCTGAATTATGCTCGCGGATAGGCACCTAGACGAGAGGTTATCGGAGGCCACTCACTTATCGGAGGCCACTCACAGTGATGGAAGACAATCATGAATGGTTATGCCAACAGATCGTCGACAATGCCAGTGATGCGATCATTTTTGCCGATGGCGGCGGGGTGGTGCGATTGTGGAACGGCGGCGCCGAAACAATGTTCGGTTTTCGTGCCGAGGAAATGGTGGGGCAGTCGCTGGACCGGATTATTCCCGAAAGCCTGCGCGAGCGTCATTGGGTAGGATACACCCAGACGATGAAAACGGGGCGCACCCAGTACAACCGGAATCTGTTGGCGGTACCCGCGCTTTGCAAGGATGGAACCCGTATTTCGATCGAGTTTACCATCGCTCTGATCCGAGGCGCGGACGGCAAGGTGTTGGGGTCGGTCGCGATTGTGCGCGACGTGACGGCCCGGTGGAACCGAGACAAGGAGCTTAGGAAGCGGCTTACAACCCTTGATGCTCAGGTGAAGAAGCTCAGCTCAGAACCGATTTCATTAGCCGCCGATAGCGCGGCCGATGATGGATGCCCGGACCGATTGTCACTGTTGCGGTGAGGGATGGTGGCGGGCGTTAAGTAGATGAGATTACATTAGCGAAGGAGTTAACAGGTAGGCCCCTGTGTGCGGCCGCAGGCGCGATGCGGCCAGTCAAAATTATTGTTGCGCTGCTGGCGGAGCTGCTGCGCCTTGGCTGGAGCTTGCCGGCTTTTTCAACTTGGGCTCTATATCGACCATGGTTTGCTGATGGTCTGCGCCTTTCTGGAGTATTCTGATTAGTTTGAAGCGCTTTGTAGCTCCACCGGCCGTGTTGATGTTAGTTGGCAATACCGTGCGCTCAATCGCGATGGCACCGTTTGGACGGAAGCGGCGCGCAGGCGCATTGGCATCGGCGATGCACGGCTGGAAGGGCTAGTGCTATGCACCATAGCAGACCCGCTTTGGTCTTGTACGAACGGATCGAGATTGCTGAACGCGATTGGCTCATCTGTGGGCTTCTCTGGATCGCGATCGGAATACTTGGGGCGAGTCCTTTAGGCATGGTTGCTCGTGTGGGGCGAGGGCTTTTCGCTTTCACTCTCGGTATTCACACGACTCAAGCCGTATATGTGGCCTTTCGCGCTTGGGCGGCGGGACTTGGTGCGCGGAGGTGGTTTCTCAGAACGATGGTGCTTGGTGCGTTTGCTCTGCTGGCGGTCGAGGCTTATCTCCGCGGAGTGCCCCGTAGGAGGTTGTTGAAGTGAACTATCGATGGTTCGTAGCGGCATAGTGTGCTGCACCTCCGTGCGATCGTGATTTGGATAGGAGGCATAGCGGCAGTCACCACAGTAATATTTCCGACTATGCGGCGGACAGATTCCTTCCTGACTTTTAGGGCAGACAGACCGTACTCCCCTGCTGCAAACAAGCCACGTTTGGTGTCAGCACGGGTCCCGCTACTCCGATAAATTCCGTCACCCCGCCAAACGTACCCGCTGCCCCGGCCTCGTTGGTTACCCAAACATCGCCGGAAGCGTCAATTGCAAGGCCGAGTGTGGCGCCCATGCCCGGACCAGTGAAACCGCCCGACGGAGATAGCGAACAGCCGGTGTCAGTGGGGCCGGGTGCGGAAGGACAGGAAGCGGGTGGCGTGTTGCCGCCTACTAGCTCGATGAGACTGACCCCGCCGTGCGTTAACCAGGCCTCGCCCGACGAATCAATCGCGACCGCGTAGGGAGAATTCAGACCGGTGTCATAACCGCCGCCCGGAGAAATCGGCACACCCGAGGAGCTGAACTCGCTGACCGTCGTGCTGGGGCTACTGACGCTTCCACCGTTGGCGACCCATACGTTGCTCGCAGCGTCGAGGGCAAGAAATTGCGGACCGTTCAAGCCGCCGCCGCTGAAGGGGGAACCCGACACCGGGCTGCCCGAAGAAGTGAATTTGCTCAGCGTAGCGGGGCTGATTTGGTTGCTTATCCAGAGAGCGAGCGAACCATCGATAGTAAGGCCAAACGACGAGCTGAGCCCACCTCCCGTGAAACCAGTCGCCGGCGAGATCGGGCATCCGGTATCACCCGTACTTGGCGGAGAAGGGCACGAGGCCGGCGGCGTGTTACCGCCCATCAATTCGCTAACGCTGCCGCTCACCCCGTTATTTGCGATCCAGACATGGCCCGAGGCGTCGATCGCGATGCCGAGCGGAGCGTTAATACCGCCACCCGTGTACCCCACGGAAGGCGATAACGGGGTCCCAGCCGAGTTGAATTCGCTGACACTGTTGCCGCCGTTGTTGCTTACCCATGCGTTGCCAGCGATGTCCAGCGCGATAGCCTGGGGTCCGTTCAAACCCCCGCCTGTAAACCCAGTCGAGGGGGAGATTGGTGTGCCTAAGGGATTCAACTCGGTCAGGGTGTTGCCACCCGAGCCCCCGTGCTCGTTAACGACCCAGGCGTCGCCCGCAGCGTCGATCGCCACCGCGTCAGGGTAGTTTAGACCGCCGCCAAGATAGTTCAGCGCGATTGTAAAGGCCGCGGGCGAAGCTGCTAGGGCGGGTTGGAAGAGACTCATTCCTGCGGGTGGCGTGATCGCGAAAATAGCTGCCACGTTTCGGGCTGGACTGCTCGCGATCGCGTGAGCCGCAGCCAGCGTCGTCGTGGTAGCGCCGGCGGCGCCCAATAACGCGCTGCATTGCGGCGAACTTGGACCGTTGGTGTTGATGCAGGAGGCCAGGATGTTGGCAAGCGTGTCCAGCCTCTCCAGTCCATCGCAGTTGACCGCCGGAGAACCGCTGCTGCAACTGGCAACGGTGGCTCCGGTATTAGCCCAAAACGCGGCCGGGATACCGGTATTGCCGCTATTGCCCCCTGATGACATGTAGCTAACCACCAGGTCCTCGGTCGCAAGTGTCACTGCGTTGGATATACCAGTTGCATTGGTCGACGAGGTTCCCACGACCGTGCCAGTTGAATCGGTAAAGCGGGCCAGCGCCCATTCGGCCGCAACGGTGGTCAGTTCGTTGACAACAACGAAACTTGCAGCAGTGAGGCCATTGCACGGCCCCGTCAGGGCAATCAAACCTATAGCTGAGTTGCTGCCAACGCCAGTGCTGCCACCGCTGGCTACCACATATGTTGGATCGGCACCGGCCCCGGTCGGACAGTTGGCGGGATTAAAGCTCAAACTGAACGCCCCGGAGCTGTTTGATGTTCCCTGCGCCAGCTGGAGCGCATGTGCGCCGTAGCATGACACGCCGCTGCAGGTAGTCGCTGCCGGACCCATGCTGTACAGCGTTACGGTCGAACCGCTCACGGGATTTCTGCCGGCGCTGCTAAGAACCTCGCCGTTAAGTGAGACCACAGCCGGCGTTGCGGTTGGCGTGGGAGTAGCGGTTGATGTAACGACCGAGGTCGGCGACGCGGTGGCTGTGGAAGTCCGGGTCGGGACCGCGGTTGGAACTGGCGTCGGACTCGGCGGTGCCGAAGGCCCCGAACCCGATGAATTGCAGCCCGAGATCGCGCCCAACCAGATGACCAGCCCCAGCCATACGCCAGCACGGCACCCTTTCGAGAAAACCGACATACCCTGGGCCTCCTTGTTTGGATTACAAAGAGACGATTCCGTCAATCGCGACTTTTAGGCGTCGGAGTGCCAAAGCTACTTCTTTTTTGCCGAATGGAGCTATAAGCCAAAAAGTGTCGTAGTACAAGGTTTAGCCGCGCGAGCCGCCCGGCTCAGCCGGTTACCTGTACAGGCAAAGCGCCGGCTCGAACCGGCTGAGTTCGAAGTTCGCTGAACAAATAATCGTTCAAATCGCTGACGTTTTTGCCGAAACGTATTCTGCGAGTCTCTAACTCAGGGCATTTGTGCACCGACCAGCCTCAAGCGTATAGTTCCCCAACATGGCGCAGAAGTCACAAAGACGCCTTCTGGCATTGAATCGAAGCCTTCCGCCAGATGTCCCACCGTTTAAAGAGGCACGCTTCAGCCACGATGGCCTTTGGTGGCAGGCACCCGAGAAGTATCCCGCCGCAATCTGTGACGCCCATGGCTTTGTTCGCGTGGAAAACGCCGGGGAGATCAAACGCTGCGGCTTTGCGATTTCGACAAGCACAAAAGGCAGGCGATACCTACACGTAAGGTTAGCCGGGCTGCCGGCCTACAGGCGCGTTGGTGACGGAGTGATGTGACAAGGGCGGCTCCCAGCGGCCGAGCGGCGACCTTGGCTGGCACAGCGCTTGCCTGCTCCTTGTCTCCCGGTTCTCCCGCTACCCTTCCGCTACCCTAAAGACAAGTTGAGGACCAGCCTCTTGTCGGGTTGCGTGGAAGTACACCTAAGCCCTTGTGGACCGGCAAGGCCCAGCGCCAATTAGATGGCTAATGCTACCCAAGATATCACTGGGAATACGTTGAGGAGCAGGCACCAACCCAATGCGACCATCCGTAGCCCGGGTAAACGGGCTGCGCGAACGCCGCGCATACGTCGCGCTCGTGAATTGCCGCTTCGGACAACTTTTCGGACAATCACGCTGTCCGATGCTGTCCAAAACCGAAAAAGCGCTTGATTTTACTGGTGGAGCTGAGCGGGATCGAACCGCCGACCTCCTGAATGCCATTCAGGCGCTCTCCCAAACTGAGCTACAGCCCCACCGCGTGGGGAAGGATTACAACTAAGCGAAAGGGTCCGGCGGAGTCAACCTACCGCTCAGATGAGCGGAGCGACGGACACAAGGCATCGATAAGGGAGCCGACCGTGCCGGCGCGGCGCGCAAGGCGCCGAGGCGCGAAGGCCGGCCCGGCGGGCGGAAAAAGACGCAAGTGAAAACCGGGCGCGAGGCAGGGCGCCGCTATTGCTGGGCGCGCGCCAAAAGCTCGCGGGCGGCGCGCCGAAAGCGCTCGCTTATCGCCTCACCTCCTAGCATCCGGGCCAATTCCTCCACCCGCCGCCCGCCATCGAGCTGGCTCACCCGGCTGACCGTCATCGTATTCACCTCCTCCTTCTCGACCAGGAAATGGCGGTCGGCGAAGGAGGCGATCTGCGGCAGATGAGTGACGCACAAGACCTGGTGATAGCGGGCCAACTCCTTGAGCTTGCGCCCTACCACCTGTGCCACTGCGCCGCCGATTCCGGCGTCAACTTCGTCGAAAATCAGGGTTGCCACGCCGCGCTGGCGCGCCTCCAGCCGCTTGAGCGCTAGCATTACCCGCGACAACTCGCCGCCCGAGGCGATCCGCGCCAGCGCCATCGCCGGCGCGCCCAGGTTGGGCGCCAGGTAGAACTCGCCCTCCTCGGCGCCGTCGGGCCCGAGTCGCACACCGTCGCATTCAAGCTCGGGATCGCCCCGCGAAAGCCCGGCCAGGCGCACCTCGAAGCGCGCGCTGCGCATCTCCAGCGTCCGCAGTTCCGCCGTCATCTCCTCGCACAGTCGCGCGGCCGCCTGACGGCGCCCCTGACCCAGCGCCTCCGCAGCCGCCCGCGCCATCATGCTTGCCTCGCGCGCCGCGCTCTCCATGGCGGCCTGGCTCTCGGCGAAATTTTCCAGCTCGGCAACCTCCGCGCGGGCCCGCTCGCGCGCGGCGATCGCTTCTTCCAGGCTACCGCCGTACTTGCGTTTGATGCGGTTGAGTTCCTGGATGCGATTGTCAATTTGCTCCAACCGCGCCGGATCGGTCTCGATGCGAGCGGCATAGTCCTGCAGCAGGTGGGCGGCCTCCTCCAGGTTCAGCCGCGCGCCTGCGATTAATTCCGCCGCCTCGCCCAGCCTTGGATCGAGCGCGACGGCCTCCAACAGCATGTTTTGGGCGCGCCCCGCCAGCCCGATCGCGGCGCCGTCCTGACTTGCGATCAGCTCCTCGGCGGCGGCGGCGGCGGCACCCAGGCGGCTGGCGTTGGCCAAAATCGCCCGCCGCTCGGCAAGCGTGCTCGCTTCCTGCAGATCGAGCTGAGCCTGTTCCAATTCCGCAAGCTCGAAGCGCGCCAACTCCAGCCGTCGCTGGCGCTCGTGAACGCGCGCGCGAAGTTCCGCCAGTCGCGCCAGGGCCGCGCGTGCCTGGGTATACGCCGCGCGATAGCGCTCGGCCTGCTCTTCCAAGGCGCCGTAGCGGTCGAGAATCGCCAGGTGAGTTTCGGTACGCAGCAGCGATTGCTGTTCATGCTGGCCGTAGATCTGGACCAGCGCGCCGCCGATTTTGCTCAGGCTCTGTACAGTGGCCAGGGAGTCGTTAATCAGCACCCGCGAGCGGCCACCTTCGGCGATCGTACGGCGTACCAGCAATTCGTCATGCTCGCCGATCGCGGCACGCACCTCCTCGGACAGATGCTCGCCCGCCAGCTCGAAGCGCCCCTCGACCGCCGCCTCCTTCTGCTCAGCCCTAATCAAATCAGGCGAGGCGCGCATCCCCAGCAGCAGGCCCAGCGCGGTCATGATGATGGTCTTGCCGGCGCCGGTCTCGCCCGACAGCACGTTGAGTCCGGGGGCGAACTCTAGCGCCGCCTGTTCGATCAGGGCAAAATTGCGGATCCTCAGTTCAAGCAGCATCGCCTGCCGCCCCGGCTCATCCCGCCTTCATCCCCACTTGAGCTTGTCGCGCCAAATTTCAAAATAGGAGTAGCTGGATTTAACCAGCGCAATGGCATGGGCATCCTTTCGGATCACAACCTGGTCCCCCGGCTCCAACGCCATTCCTTCCTGCCCATCGATCGAAATAATTGCGTCATACTCATCGCTGCGAGCGCTTATCGCCAGCGTGCAGGTATCGGGCAGTACCACGGGACGGTTGGTCAGCGTGTGGGGGCAAATCGGGGCCAGAATAACCACGCCCAGGGTGGGAAAGATGATAGGCCCGCCTGCGCTCAAAGCATAGGCGGTTGAGCCGGTGGGCGTGGCTATGATCAGGCCGTCGGCGCGATAGGTGCAAAAGCGCTGCCCGTCGGCCAGCACCTCCATCTCCAGCATTCGGCCCGGTTGGCGTTTGCTGATCACGATATCGTTGAGCGCACGCAGCGGAGTAATTGCGGGCGAGGGCGCCGGGCCGCCGTCCGCACCCAGCGTAGCGCACAACGCGATACGCCGATCGATCGCGAACTCGCCGCCCAGCACTTGTTCCACGGTGGCGCGCGCCCGGCCGCTAGTGGCCTGGGTAAGGAACCCCAAGCCGCCCATATTTATGCCCAGGATCGGCGTTTCGCGCGCGTCGGTGAAGCGAGCGATGCTTAGCAGGGTACCATCTCCGCCCAGCGAGATGATCAGATCGGCGCGCGCTGCCAATTCTGCCTTCTCGCAGGGCTGCGCGTCCAGCGCCGCTGCCTCGGGCGGTTCTGCCAACACCGTAAGCCGCCGGCCGCGCAAAAACGCGGCCAACTCCAGGGCCAATAAGCGGGCAGCCTGGCTGTCGCGCTTGATGACCAAGCCCACCGATCGAATATCGCGCACCACAGGTGCCTTTCGAATATCACGCGCGGTGGGTGTCGGCAACGCGACTCCCGGCAGGCGAGGCGGTCAAGGACGTTCTGGTTCCAGCACCAGAACTCCGATGACGCAGTAATCCCACCAACCGTTGGTCGAGACCAAGCTTGATCGCCTCGGACAGCTCGCTCCCATGGCCGCCGGTCGCCAGGCGCAGCAGCCAGCGCCCCATCCCAGCGATAATTTCGGCCAGTACCAGTACAATCACTCGCCGCTGACGGCTGGCCCGCTCCACCGCCTTCCGGCGCTGTAATCCCAGGACCCATGCACTACCAGGCGCAAGAGCGCCATGAGAGCTGCACCACCCAACCCGGCTCCGACACCGGTCAAGATCAGGAGGGTCCAAAAGCGCGGATCCAAGTCATACTTCGAGCCCTTAGGGGAGCTGTTGGGTTGCGGCGATTGCGTCACGAATCACGCGCGGATCGCACGTCGCTTCCAACTTTAGCATCATTGGAACGCACCCAGCGCACAAAGCTGCGCAATCGGGGCCACCAGGGCTTAAGACTCAGAACAGCGCTCGAGGGATTGGAGGGTACGATCGATGAATTCAGTCGTCGATCCCAGGTAGGAAGCAGGATCGACCATCCGGCCGATTTCTTCTTCCGATAGATGGGCCCGCACGTTGGGATCTTCGCTCAGGATCTCGCGCAGCGAGCGCTGCTCGCCCAGCGCCCTGGCGCAGGCTTGCTCGACTGCATGATGGGCGGCCGCGCGCCCCATCGCGCGAGTCAGCGCAGATGAGGCCGCTTCGGCCATGATCAGGCCGCCGTCCAGCTCCAGATTGCGCCGCATCCGGGCCTCATCGACGGTCAGCCCCTCCGCGACCTGACGCGCTTGAGCAAGCGCGCCAGCGGTCAAGACAAAGCATTGCGGCAGTGCTAGCGGCTCGCTCTGCCAGGGGCCGCTAGCCCGTTCGTGGTCGGCGATCATCGCACCCATCATCACAGGGACGAGGGCGTGAACCGCGCGAGCGGCGGCGAGGATGAATTCACTGGCGATGGGGTTGCGCTTTTGAGGCATGGTGCTAGATCCACCGCGGCCGGCCTCATAGGGTTCGGCCACTTCGCCGACCTCGCTTTGCATCAGCAGCATCACGTCGAAGGCAAACTTGCCCAGGCTGCCGCAAATCAGCCCCAGCATTGAACAGAGCTCGGCAACGGTGTCGCGGGTCGCATGCCAGGGCAGATCGGGCAGCTCCAACTTGAGCTCCTCAGCCAACGCTCGCGCCACCGCGATGCCATTGGGGCCCAATGGCGCCAAAGTTCCGGCCGCACCGCCGAATTGGATCTTGGCGGCACGCCGCCAGGCCTGATCCAAGCGTTCGACATGGGCCACCAGCGGCGCGACCCACACCGCGCATTTGAGGCCGAAAGTGATTGGCACCGCCTGTTGCAAATGGGTGCGTCCCGCCATCGGCGTGTCGCGATAACGGCGGGCCAGGCGGCCCAGAGCCTGCGCCGTGGCGACCAGGTCGCGACGAATCGCGGCAACCCCGGAGCGCATCTGCAGCACCAGCGCAGTGTCCAGGATGTCCTGGGTGGTCGCGCCCAGATGGATAAAGCGTGCCGCCTCGCCCCCGGCCGCGCGGCCCAGTTCGCGCACCAGCGCCACCACCGGATAGCCAACCTTGACCGTGCTGCGCGCGATCTCATCCAGGCGTAGATTTTCCACTTTCGCCGCGCCGGTGACGGCGTTTGCCACCTCTTGCGGTACCAGACCCAGCCCAGCTTCGGCGCGGCTGAGCGCGGCCTCGACGTCGAGCATCGCCTGGAGGTACGCCTGCTCGGAGAAAATCGCGCGCATCTCTTCGGTGCCGAACAGCGCTCCGAAGATCGCCGAATCGATCGGTAGCACGCCCGCTACTCCCTTCAGACGTCGAAGAAGACCGTTTCGTTTTCGCCCTGTAGCTTGATGTTGAACTGATAAACCGCCGCGCCCTCGCGCGTGCCGGCGGCCTTGGCAATCAAGGTATGGCGCCGCTCGGCGGGCGCCGCGTTGAGATAATAGTCGGTGCGGTTGAGCGGCTCTTCGGGAAAATAGATTCGGGTATAGAGGTGCTGCAAGAGGCCGCGCGAGAAGACGATTACGTTGATATGCGGCGCTTGCAACTTGTTCTGGGGTCCCGCCACTGCGCCGGGCTTGATGGTATAAAAACGAAAGCGTCCTTCCGTATCGGTACCGCAGCGGCCAAAGCCGTGAAAAGTTGGATCCAGCAGCCGCTCCTGATGATCCTCGGGATGGTTGTAGCGTCCCTCGGCGTTGGCTTGCCACAATTCCAGCATTCCGTCGGTGGTCAGCGGCTTATTGTCGCCGTCGATTACCTGGCCCTCGACGATGATTCGTTCGCCGCGCGTCTCGGGCTTGACCATCCGACTCCAGCTCGGATCTAGGATCGGATGGAAGAAGGGACCTATAGTCTGGGAACTGGTCAGTGTGCGTGCCATCTCTGTCTCGCTCCGTCCTTAGATACCGGTGGGAGTGGCGTTGCGGCCGCGCAGCACGATATCGAAGCGATAACCTAGGGCGCTTTCCGGCACCGTCACCGACATGTCCAGATCGGCCAGCAAGCGTTGGCGCGCTTGCGCATCAGGCACGCTGTTGAAAATCGGATCGAGCGGCAGCAGCGGGTCGCCGCTGAAATACATCTGAGTAATTAGCCGCGTAGCCAGCCCGGCGCCAAAAATACTGTAGTGGATATGGTTGGGACGCCAGGCGTTGTAATGATTGCGCCAGGGATACGCCCCCGGCTTGATGGTGACGAAGCGGTACTCGCCGTTGCCATCCGTGACCACCGCCCCTTTGCCGTAAAAATGGGGGTCCAGTGGGGCGTCGTGCTGATCGCCGTCGTTATGGTAGCGGCCGCAGGAGTTGGCCTGCCAAATCTCCAGCAGCGCGTCGCGCACCGGCCGCCCGTCTTCGTCCAGGACGTGTCCGGTCACAATTATGCGCTGACCTACCGCCTCACCGCCATTGTAATGGGTCATGTCGAGGTCGCCGGGCCGCAGATACTCCTTGCCCAAGTTGGGCCCGGTGATCTCCGACAGCGTGGGCTCAACCTTGACAAGAGGCTGCTTGGGACCTCGCTTGACGGTCGATTCGTAGCCCGGAAAGATGCGCGGCGGATTAATTCCTTCGGCGGGATGGCGGTAACCATTCAACTCGCTCATGGTTTGCTCTCCTTGGCGGCCAGCTCAGTGAAAATTTCCTTGGCGATGCGAAAGGCGGTGTTGGCCGCCGGCACCCCGGCGTAGATCGCAACGTGAAACAGCGCCTGCTTGACGTCGCCGGCGGTGGCCCCGGTGTTGGCGCTGGCGCGCAGATGCAAGCGCAGCTCCTCCTCGCGCCCCAAGGCCGCCAACAGCGCGATGGTGATCAGGCTGCGGATGCGCGGGGGCAGCTCGGGGCGCGCCCATACCTCGCCCCAGGCATACTTGGTGATGTACTGATGGAACTCCTGGTCGAAGTCGGTGGCATTGTTCAAGGCCCGATCGACATGGGCATCGCCCAGCACCTGGCGGCGCATCTTGATGCCGGTTGGATCGTATAAAGCGTCTTTGGGACTGGCCATAGGTGTCGCTGACTCCTGATCTAGCAGGCCGAGGAAAAACTCTCCACAGCCTATCTCCTCTTTCTTATTTGGTCAGGGGCGAAGAGGGCCGAAGCCCTCCTTCATGTATGGCCAAATCTGCCGGCACCGGCGCAGCAATCGCTTGGCTTCTTCCCTGCTAGACCCGCTCAAGCAGCATGGCAAAGCCCTGCCCTACCCCGATGCACATAGTGCATAGAGCATAGCGCGCTTGACGGCGGTGAAGCTCGGCCAGCGCCGTGGTTACCAGCCGCGCGCCGCTCATTCCCAACGGATGGCCCAGCGCGATGGCGCCGCCGTTGGGGTTCACATGCTCGGCGTCATCGGGCAGCCCCAGTTGGCGCAGCACGGCCAGGACCTGGGCGGCAAAGGCCTCGTTGATTTCTACCACGTCGATTTGCTCGATCCGCAAGCCGCTGCGCGCCAGCACCTTACGCGTAGCCGGCACCGGTCCGATCCCCATGATTCGCGGCGGTACTCCGGCCGCAGCGGCGCACAGCACGCGCGCCCGCGGGGTCAGATTATGGGTCTTGAGCGCGGCTTGGGAGGCCACCAGCATCGCGCACGCGCCGTCGTTGATCCCCGAGGCGTTGCCCGCCGTCACCGTGCCCCCTTTGGCCAGCGCCGGCAGCTTGGCCAGCGCCTCTAAGGTGGTGTCGGGGCGGGGATGCTCGTCGCGCGACACGCTGACACTCTCGCGCCGCAGCGTGACTGTCACCGGCACGATCTCTTCGGCCAAACGTCCGGCGGCCACCGCGGCCTTGGCGCGCATCTGGCTGCGGAAGGCGAACGCATCCTGGTCGGCGCGCGAGACATTGAAATCCTGGGCCACGTTGTCGGCGGTCTCGCTCATCGAATCCACGCCATAGCGCTCCTTCATCTTGGGATTGACGAAGCGCCAGCCCAGCGTGGTGTCATAGACCTGGGTATCGCGCGCATAGGCGGCACTCGCTTTGCCGAAGACGAAGGGCGCGCGTGACATGCTTTCCACCCCGCCGGCCATGATGAAGTCGGCATCACCAGCCTTAATCGCGCGCGCGGCCGTGGAAATCGCCTCGATACCCGAAGCGCACAGCCGATTGACAGTCGCACCGCTGATTTCCAGCGGCAGACCGGCCAACAGCAGCGCCATCCGCGCCACGTTGCGATTGTCTTCGCCGGCTTGATTGGCGCAGCCCATGAGCACGTCGTCCAGGCGGCTGAAATCAGCCTTGGGGTTGCGCTCAATCAGTGCTTTCATCGGCACCGTGGCCAGATCGTCGGTGCGCACCGGAGCCAAAGCCCCGCCGTAGCGGCCAATCGGGGTCCGAACCGCGTCGCAGATGAATGCCTCAGCCATGAGTGGGAAACTCCTTTGGGTGCCGCTCGACTTTCAGGCGTCAGCGGCGTGGGCACGCGCCGTACGCGCGTTTAGATCTCTCAGCACCCGCAACTCTTCCGCCGTCGGAGGTGGAGTTTGGGCCAGCTGCGCGGCCACCTTCAGCGGCCATCCGGTGGCGGCTTGCACCTGCTCCACGCTGACCCCGGGATGGATGCTGGTCAGAGTCAGCTCGTTGCTCTCCGAAGCCGGCGTCAGGATACCCAGATCGGTAATGACCGCGGTGGGGCCACGTCCGGGCAGGCCCAGGCGGTGGCGGCTGTCTCCGCCCTCCAGATGACCGGCGGAGGTGATGAAGTCAACCTTGGGCACGAACGCTCGGTTGCTCTGGCGCAGCATGATCAAGACTTCACGCGCCGAGGTGGCGATTTCCGGCGCGCCGCCGGCACCGGGCAAGCGCACCTTGGGTTGATCGTAGGCGCCGATCACAGTGGTATTGATATTGGCGAAGCGATCGACCTGAGCAGCGCCCAAAAAGCCAACGTCAACCCGCTGTCCTTGCAGCCAGTAGGCGAAAATCTCGGGAATGGAAACGATCAAGTCCGCGGTTTCGGCCAATTCACCGTCGCCGATCGATAGCGGCAACACCGAAGGCTTGGTCCCGATCGTGCCCGATTCGTAGATCAGCACCAGGTCGGGAGCGTGAGTCTGGCGGGCCAGGTTGGCGGCCGCACTGGGCAATCCGATCCCGACGAAGCAGACCATCCCGTTTTGCAGGCGGCGCGCTGCCGCCACCGTCATCATTTCATCCGCGGTGAAGGAATTCTCCGCCATCCTGATACTCCACGAAGCTTACTGGGCCTGGCGATTGATGCTTCGCATGAATTGCGCGAAATCGGCGCTTTGCATGACGTGGCGATCCATCCAGGCGCGGAATTTTTCGCGGTCACGCCCAATCTCATCCCAGGTGCGGTAAAAGGCGTTGTAGCGCTTGTAATATCCCTGCGCATAGGAGGGAAATGCGCCGCCGGAAACCTGGCAGACCGCGCTTACCACCCAGCTCGGCAAGACCACGGCGTTGGGCGGGGCATCCAGCCGCTCGACTATCTCCTCCACCGTGACGATCGAGCGCTTGGCGGCCAGTACCGCCTCTTTTTGGATCCCCACGATCCCCCACATTAACACGTTGCCGGCGCGATCCGCCTGCTGGGCGTGAATCACCGCCACATCGGGACGTACCGCTGGCACCGCGGCCAACCGCTCGCCCGTAAACGGGCATTCGATGAACTTGATGCGGGGGCTGAAGCGAGGCAAATCCGTGCCGCTGTAACCCCTCAGTACACCGAAGGGAAGATTGGCGGCGCCCGCCGCATACGCGGTCGCCATCCCCGCGTGACTGTGCTCCTCGATCTCCAATTTGCAGGGCCAGCCATGCTCTACCGCGTCGCGCAGGCGGTTGAGCGAGCCGACACCGGGATTACCTCCCCAGGAAAAAGTGAGCTTGCGCGCGCATCCCATTCCAATGAGCTGGTCGTAGATGAGGTCGGGGGTCATCCGGATGAGATGCAGGTCACGTCGGCGCTGACGAATTACTTCGTGCCCGGCGGCATGCGGAATCAGGTGGGTGAACCCCTCCATGGCGATGCTATCGCCGTCATGGACAAGTTCGGCAACCGCTTCTTTGAGGCTGAGCAGCCTCGCCATGGCCTCACGCTCCTGACTGTTTTAGTGCCTGGCAGCTCGCAGCTCGAGCACACCCAATGCGATCAAAATCATTAGACCGCTGGCGACTGCCATGCAAACACCTGCAGCCTCACACCGAAGGGCACAACCGCCTATAGCCAGCGTCGATTTGCGATCCGCGTGATGCGAAAATGCTTTTTGCATTTTGCGCGACCATGCGAGGTGTCGGAAAGAGCGCCCCAACTCCCCACAGCCGGGCAGCATCGTTTTGCTCGCAGTTGAAAACCCTAAGGATGACATTGATCTTTTTACTTACGCGGGCGCCTACGAGAGTCTGCATCAGGGTCGCAGGGCTGGGCCTTTCCGAGCCCGCAACGAGGCTGAAGGCTTAAGAATAAGTTGCTCGCGGATGGCCCGAGGTTTGCTTAAGACATGGTTGAGCAGATTAAACGGAGGCAACCAGAATGTTTCCTGAAGTAGGTTGGGCTTATGCCTGGGCGTTGAGGCAGGAAGCGATTGCCAAGCGGCGTGCGCAGCAACGCAAGGCGCAGGAAAACAGCACTATGGACAAGCAGGAATCCAGCCGTCGTCCCGCCGGAAAGTTGGTCAAAGAAGCGGTTCGCTAGGCTGTTCAAGGCGAATGTCTTCGTATTCCGCCAGGTCATACTTAAAGGGGAGACTGAGCGGCAGCAGAGAGCCGGGCGCAGATTAAGCCTGCGCCCGACTGACGATTACCACTTCGACTAAGGAGCCCCGGCACCGCCACCTGCACTGCCAGCGCCGCCGCCCGCTCCGGCCCCAGCACCACCAGCTGGGCCGCCCATGCCGCCCGAGTCGGCGCCGCCAGCTCCCATCCCGCCGCTACCGTAGCCACCCGCCGGTGCGCCAGTTCCGACGCCACCGGTGACCCCGGCTGCGCCGTCACCGCCCTGGTCACCCATTATGCTCCCCGAGCCTCCGTCGGTGGCCGCACCCGAGCCGGTACCACCTCCATTGGTTCCCGCACCGCCCATGGTGCCACCGGTGACCGGGCCTCCGGCACCACCGCTACCCATGCCCGCGCCGCCGGCCTGGGCCAAGCGCAGGTTGGCCATCTCTAGACGGCTGGAGGGATTATCATTGCTGGCCCCCGGGTTGTTGCCATTGTTTTCCATGCCATTGCGATGGCGCGAGCCACCCGCCATCCCGAGGGCCTTTTCGGCCCGGCTGAAATGGCGCATTGCACTCTTTTCCTCGCCTCGCTTCAAAGCTCTCTCACCCAGCCGCTGCTCGCGCTGAGCCTTAGTAACATTCTTGCCCTGGTTTTTGGCTTGATCGATTTCGTTGGCGATCTGGGTGGCGCGTTGCTCGGCGCCGCTGTTGGCGCCCGTCACGCCTTCGTTCATGGTAGCAGCGCCGCCGCTGGCTCCGCCGTTCGCACTATTGACGCCAGAAGGATTGTTGGGATTAGCGGCCGGATATTCCATCGTGCCATTGGCGGCCGGATTCCCCATTTCTCCGTTCTGGGCCTGCACCAGCGGCGCGAACGCCACAAAAGACAGCGCCAGCCCTGCACCTGTGACAGCCATTCGTATATTCATACGTTGCTCCCGTGATTTGCCTTCGAAAAAAGCCTCTTTCCATTTCATGGCGAGGACTGCGCGGCTGCAAGCAAAAAGGTGATGTCGTTAAGATTGCGGCTTAATGACGCATTGCGAGGATTGCGCTTAGCAATAACAGCTATTTGCCCAGTACAACTATCCTCACGTGCCCCCCTTTTCGTCCATGGTTGGGGAGAAGTCTTGATGAGGCTGTGATCCATCTTCCCAACGTAAAGGGGGAGAACGCGGAGAAATGGAGTCCGCCGAGGCCGCGGAGAAGGTTACGCGGGATGTCCTGGCAAAGGCCGAGCCCGCCGCCCACCGCCGTCCCTCCGCCGTGGCATATCCGGAGAAAGGGGCCAGAGGGCGGCCCCACGTACCGCGCCCGGGCCCAGGGCTCAGGCGGCCGAGCGAGCTAAAAGGGCGGCCAGCAACCGCGGCGGCGAGATTGGCAATTCGGTTATCCGAACTCCGGCCGCACGATAGATAGCGTTGGCAGTAGCCGCTACCGGCGGCACAATCGAAGCTTCACCCACGCCCCGAATACCCAGTGGATGATTTGGATTAGGCACTTCGATAATAATCGGCTCGATCATCGGCAAGTCCAGACAGGTCGGCATCCGGTAGTCTAAAAATCCGGTATTACGCAACCGGCCTTGTTCGTCATAGCAGTACTCCTCATTCAGCGCCCAGCCCAAGCCTTGCGCTGCCCCGCCTTGCATCTGACCCTCCACATAGCTGGGATGAATGGCGCGGCCGGCGTCCTGAGCAATGGTGCAGCGCAAAATCTGAGACTTTCCGGTTTCCGGATCCACCTCGACGTCGACCAGGCAACCCGAGAAGGAGGGACCGGCGCCGCGCGCGTTGACACTGGCCCGCCCCACGATCGGTTGGCCGGTTGCTCCGTACTTCTCCACTAGTTCCTTTAGAGTAAGCGGTGCTACCCCGTTGTTGCGCGACACCACCGCGCCATCGCGATAGTCGACATCCTCGGGCTTGAGTTCCCACACCCGCGCCGCCCGTTCTTTGAGCTGGCGTACCGCGTCATGGGCCGCTTCGTAAATCGCCAGGCCGGTTGCGAAAGTGACTCGGCTGCCGGCGGTCAGATCGGTATAGCCAATGGAATCAGTATCTGCCACCACGGCATGCACGTCTTCGGCGCGAAGTCCCAGCACCTCCGCGGCGATCATCGCGCTGGAAGCCCGGCTGCCGCCAATATCGACCGAGCCGGTGACGACGCTGGCGCTCCCGTCGGGATTTAGGTTGACGGTAGCCGAGGATTGCAGCCCGACGTTGAACCAAAAACCGAAGGCCACTCCGCGACCGCGATTGGCGCCTTCCAGCGGGGCGCGATAGTGGGGGCTGTCGCGCAGCGCCTGACAGACCTCAATGAAACCTACCGGTCCAAAGGTCGGGCCGTAGGCCGCGCGAACACCCTGTTTGACCGCATTGCGCAAGCGAAATTCGATTGGATCCAGGCCACAGCGCTCGGCCAACTCGTCGATCACGCATTCGGCGGCAAACTCGGAATTGGTCGCGCCGGGCGCTCGGTAAGCATTTACCTTGGGTCGATTGACCACCACGTCATAAGCTTCGATCAGAAAGTTGGGGACGTCATAGGGCGCTATCGCGCACATCGCCGCCGGCCCCACGGGCGAGCCCTGAAAGGCCCCGGCCTCATAGGCGATCCAGATTTTGGCGGCGGTCAACTTACCCTCGCTGGTGGCACCCATGCGGACTTTCATCACTCCACCCGAGGTTGGTCCGCTGGCGCGTAGGACTTCGCCGCGAGTCATTACCATCTTGACCGGCTGGCCCGTGCGTTGAGATAGCAGCAGGGCCAACGGCTCCAGATAAATGGTGGTCTTGCCGCCGAAGCCGCCGCCAATTTCCGCCGGCACCACGCGAATCTTTCCCAACGGCATCCCCAGGATCAAACTGGTCAGGCGGCGCACGTCAAAGGGCGCCTGCGTCGAGGTATAAATCGTTCCGTTGCCGTCGGAATTGTAGATCGCCACCGCGTTGTGCGGTTCGATGTAGCCCTGATGGACGGTGGCGGCGCGAAACTCACGCTCGACGATAACGTCGGCGCTCTTGAAGCCCACCTCCAGATCACCGCGAGTAAACTGCACACGCCCGGCCACATTGGTGGGCGGCTCGCCCTCCTTGCCCAGGTCTTCATGCAGGATCGGCGCACCGGGCGCCATCGCTTGCTCGGCGGTCATCACCGGTGGCAGAACCTCGTACTCGACCTCGATCAGCTCCAACGCCTGCTCGGCGATATGGGGCGAGGTGGCGGCCACCGCGGCGACCGCGTGGCCGTCATAGAGCACCTTGTGGCGGGCCAGGATATTCCACGAAATGTCGCGCGGATTGGCCGCGACCTCGCCCACCGCCATCTTGCGGTTGGGCGCGGGCGGCAGATCGGCGCTGGTGATAATCGCGCGCACGCCAGGCAGCTTGAGCGCCTGGTCAACTTTGATCGATTTTATAATCGCGTGCGCGTGCGGGCTTCTCAGCACCTTGCCGTGAAGCATGTCGGGGAAGCTGTAGTCAGCGCCGTAGCGCGCGCGCCCGTTGACTTTTTCGATCCCGTCGGGGCGCACCGGACGAGTCCCAATCACCTTGAATTCGGGAGTAGCAGCGGCCATCGGATTGTTTCTCCTTAACTACAGGCGGCGAGCCGGTTTATGGAAGCCGCAGCCCGCCTGCCCGCGGCGACGGGCCAGCTTAATCCTAGAAGACCGGCCGCTTGCCGACAAGCGTGCCGGCGGGTTGCGCCGCAGCCAGGTCGCTGCGATGATCGGAACTTCCCTTTGGGCCAATGCCGCGCGGGTGCGGCCGAGGCTTGATTAATCAGAACGGGAAGCAAACAAGCGGAGGACTCTGTGCACGCGTTCACCTATCAGGCCGCCACAAGCATTGCCCAGGCGGTGGAATTGCTGGCGCGCGAGGGCGAGCAGGCGCGAGTGCTGTGCGGGGGCACCGATCTGCTGATTCAGATGCGCAGCGGTGCTCGCCGTCCGCGCCTGCTGATCGATGTAAAGGGCATCCCGGAATTGCGCGCGTTGAGCTACGACCCCAAGGCGGGTTTGTGCCTGGGCGCGGCGGTCTCTTGTATCGAGATCAGCGAAAGCGCGCTGATGCGCCGGTATTATCCCGGACTCAGCGAAGCGGCCCATCTCATAGGCTCGCTGCAGATTCAGCAGCGCGCTTCGGTGGGCGGCAATCTGTGCAACGCCTCACCGGCCGCCGACACCAGTCCGGCGTTGCTGGCACTTGATGCGCGGGTGCGCATCGCCGGTCCCGGCGGCACGCGCGAACTGCCGGTCGCGCAGTTTTTCGCCGGCCCGGGCCGCAACGTGCTGGGCGCAGGCGAATTTGTCACTCAAATCCTCATCGCCCCGCCTGCCGCACACAGCGCGGATAGTTACTTGCGCCTGATTCCGCGCAACGAGATGGATATCGCTATCGTGGGCGCGGGGGCCGCAGTCACGCTAGAGGGCGACCGTTGCATCGCCGCTCGGATCGCGCTGGGCGCGGTGGCACCCACACCGATCCTGGCTCCCCAGGCCGCTGCCGCCCTGGTCGGTCCCCTGGACGAGCGCGCAATCGAGCGCGCCGTAGCCCTGGTGCGGGCCGCCGCACAACCGATTAGCGACATGCGCGGTACCGCCGATTATCGACGCCAAGTAGTGGGCGTGCTGGCGCGGCGCGCGATCCTTAACGCCGCGGCCCGCGCGCGCGACAATTAGGAAGCGGAAGGCATTGTCATGGCGCAAAAGCAGTTGGTGGAAAGCCTGGTCAACGGCCAACAGACCGAGTTTTTGTGCGAGCCCCGGCAAAGCCTGCTCGAGGTGCTGCGCGACGTGCTGGGATTGACCGGTAGCAAGGAAGGTTGCCTGACAGGGGATTGCGGCGCCTGCACGGTATTGTTGGACGGCCGCCCGGTCTGCAGTTGCCTGGTGCTGGGCGTTGAAGCCCAGGGGCATACCGTGCTCACCGTCGAAGGCCTGGCGCAGGGCGCCAAATTGCATCCGCTGCAGCAGAAATTTCTCGAAAACGCCAGCCTGCAATGCGGCATCTGCACGCCCGGCTTTCTAATGTCGGCCAAGGCCCTGCTCGATCGTAATCCCCACCCCAGCGAGGCCGAAATCCGCTACGCGCTAGCCGGCAATCTGTGCCGCTGCACGGGCTACGACAAGATCGTGCGGGCAGTCCAGGACGCCGCACGGATATTGGCAGGCTAAGTTGCCGGCGCCGGCGATTCTAACTCAGACGCAAGCATGATAAGGTAAAGACATCGCTATTTAACCGTTTGGTTTGGGAGGAGCGCAGATGAAGCTTTGCATCGGTACCGCCAAGGGAGTTGCACTGTTGGATCTGGGCGGCCGCCCTGACGTAATCAGCCAGGGCCCCAGCACCGCGTTTTGCGTGGCTCGCGACCATTTCGATTCCAAGCTGCTGTACGCCGGCAAGGCTAGCCACAGCCGCTCGAACTTCGACGGTCGCGACGTGCTGTCGCGCTCCCGCGACGGCGGCCACACTTGGCAGCCAATCGGTATGCGCGAGCTGCAGAAGGAAGAAGTCTGGGCAATTGCCACCGCGCCCGACAAAAGTGGCACGGTCTATGTTGGGGCCTCTCACGGCCGCATCTTCAAGAGCACCGATGGCGGAGATAGCTTCGAGGAATGCGTCAGTTTTCTCAAGATGCCGGGACGCGACCATTGGTCCTTTCCACCGCCGCCCCACGTTCCGCACGTCCGCTCGATAGCATTCGATCCGTCCGACCCTGCAACGTTCTATGCCGGAGTCGAAGAGGGCGGCATCTTTCGCACCCGTGACCGTGGCGAAAGCTTCGAGCCACTCAACGAGGGGCTCTACGATGACGTCCACGTGGTGCGGGTCGACCCGCATGACTCCACCCGCCTGTACGCCACCACCGGGCGTGGCTTCTACCTCAGCGAGAATAGCGGCACCAGTTGGCGGCAGATCACCAACGGGGTGCACGGCTATACCGTGCCACTGCTAGTGAGCAACGGCGGCCAAGTGCGCATCTATATCGCCGAAGCTAATCAGGCTCCGCCGGCTTGGTACGAACGCGAGACCGGGGCCGAGGCCGCACTGCTACGCAGCCTGGATCGCGGTCAGAGCTTTGAACGCGTAGCCGTACCCAGACTGGCCAACGGCGCGATGATCATGAGCTTGGCTGAAAACCCGGAAGGCGGTTTCTTTGGCGCCCTTAACGACGGCAGCGTGGTCGCGGCACATGGCGACAAGGTTGACGTGGTCGCCGAAGGCTTGCCCCGCGCCTACGATCTGGTCGTGCTCGCTTAAAGCGGGTGACTATTGTCCAAGCCCACCGGTGGTTGGATAAAAGCCAACCGCAACACTAAAGCGGCTCAGGGTCGAGGGGGCGCGGCGGTGAGTAAGCCTAAGCGGCAGCCGGCGATGGTTCAGAACGCGGGTGTGTTCAGCCACGCCGGCTGAGTCCTTGGGCAGACCTTTGCCCCGGCGCAAACCGGCGCCTCTCCCGACCCAATCGCGCCGGGCTAAAAGTGCGGCGTTTGCAATATACTTGGCCCTCGCGATATTCGTCGCGGCCGTGCCAATCTTGGCCAACCCGGCCAGGCGTCACATCGGCTTTGGCAGTGACCCTTCGGTAATGATGTGGTGCCTGGTGTGGTGGCCACACGCCATCGCTCACCACCTCAACCCCTTTATCTCTCGCGTGATCTGGGCGCCATCCGGCTTCAACCTGACCTGGGCTACGTCGATTCCCGCGCTTGCTTTCGTGCTGTGGCCAATAACCTCACTTTTTGGCCCAGTCGTCGCCTACAACCTGGCCGCTATTTTGGCTCCAGTGCTCGCGGCATTTGCAGCCTTCCTGCTGTGCCGCAAACTGACCGGGCGCTTCGCCGCGGCCTTGGTCGGAGGGGCAATCTACGGCTTTTCCCCCTATGAGATGGGCCATCTGATAGGTGGTCACCTCAGTCTGACCTTTACCTTCGTGCCGCCGCTGTGCGTGCTGCTCTTCCTTCTGCTGCTCGATGGTTCGATCGGGGGTCGGAAGTTTACCCTCGCCTTGGCCGCCTTGCTGGTCGTGCAGTGCCTGCTCTCCAGCGAGATCCTCGCCACCATGACGGTCATCGCCGCGGCGACCTTGCTCGGCGGCTTCCTGCTGCTTGGGTCTTATCGGCGCGCCTTATGGGTGAACCTCGGACCGTTGGCGGCCGGATACCTGCTGGCGGCTATCGCATTGGCACCCTTTGTATATCTTGCCTTGGCCCATCATGCGGCCCCGCGCCGACCCCTGTTTCCGGACGCATTCTTCTCGGCCGATCTGCTCGGCTTCGCTCTGCCAACCCAGCTACTGCTGATTGCGCCCGCACGGGCCGTGACTCTGACTTCACGCTTCACCGGCAATCTGGCGGAGAACGAGTTTTACCTCGGCCTACCGATGCTCTTGCTACTGGGGTGGTTCTTCTGGACCAGACGCGCCCAGCCTTGGGCGCGTCTGGTGCTGTTTGTAATGGTAACGGTCATCGTCCTGGCGCTGGGACCGGTGCTGCATGTGGCCGGCCACCGAATCGGGCGGATGCCTTGGAGCAAGTTTTTTGACCTGCCACTGATCAAAAACGCGCTGCCGGTGCGCGTGGCCAACTACGGCTTTCTGCTGGCCGCAATCGTTGTCAGCACCTGCTGGGCGGCGCCGGGCGCAAGGCTGAGCCGTATCGCCGCGCTATACGCAGTGGCCGCGCTCTTGCCCAAGCCACTCCTGTTGCAAGCCGCTGGATATCCGCAGCCTGCCTTCTTCAGCGCCGGCCTGTATCGCCAGGTGCTGCATCGCGACGAAAAGGTCGTAGTTATTCCCTATGGAGTGAACGGTCCGAGCATGTTGTGGCAGGCGCAAACTAGGATGTATTTCTCCATGGCTGGCGGCTATATCGGACCAACCCCCGAGGAGTTCGCACGCTGGCCCGCGGTCAACTCGGCCCTGTTTTCGCTACCCCTGGCCGATGCCGAAACTCAGTGGCGCAGTTTTCTGGTTGCGCATCAGGTCGAGGCGATCCTAATCGCCGACGGCGCGGCGACATCGACCATACCCTTGCCCGCAAACCCGGTCCGAATCGGCGGCGTCTCCGTGTATCGGGTTGATAAGACCGGTAACGTACCGGCCGCGCAGCTCGAAAGCCTGCAACAGAGTGCCGCCCAGCAGTGGACGGCAATGATGCTGCGCGCAGCTTTGCAATTCATCGATTCGGGCGGCAGCCTCTCCCAGCTCAACCCACGCCGCTTGCATGATCTCGGCCTGCTACCCGACTCCAAGTGGGCGGCGCGGCTGGACTGGCTCCTGGCCGGGACCTCGCATGGGGCCAGCACCGGCCTATGGGTAGGCCTAGGAAGCGACAGCACGCTGGCAGTGGGATTGTTCGCGTCTCCCAAGGTGGCCGCGGCCCTGGCCGCGCGCTACCGCGCAGCAGCGGCAAAAATTCTTTACCCATTTCCCCAGCGCTACCGAGCCGACGAGGCATCGCCTGATAAGATCGATTTTTTGCTGATGAACCTTCGCCCTGAAGCCGCCAGGCGCGCCCTCGGTACGGAAGCTTCGTCAGGCCCGCGCGCGGGCTAAAGCATCATCCCAACGGGGTGGCAAATCCGCGCCTAAGATGGTCCAACGCAGGAAGCTGTTGGCGCGCGTGCGCGGCGCCATCACTTTCATGATTCGAACATGCGGGAGGGTACGCACAAACGCCTGCAGCGTCAGTTCGTCTTCCCAGGCCGAGAGCGTCCAGAAACGCTGGCTCAAAAGCTCGGCGCGCAGTGAATAGCCCACCAGCCCGCGGCTCTTGCGCAATTGGCCCCAAATTCGCCAGGTGTGCCAAAAAAGCAGCGGGACGTCTCGTGCGCGCTGCAGCCCCAAGGCTGTAAGCAGGGCCACGTATTGCCGCCCCGGATCGGGTTGGCTCAACGATCGCCAGGGAGTGAGCACCTGTTCCTCTCCGCTTTTCCGACTGACCGGCGGTTTGATCTCCAATCTAACTTCTTGGCCGGATAAGTAGTCCTCCTGCAGTGCGCGGGCCGATGGCGCTATGCGAAAGCAGAAGGCAAGACCGCACTTAACGCCTCACGCCAAGGGCGGCCAATCAACCCCGTTCCGCTAGCCCCAGCAGCGTCATCGCATTGCGCTCCAGGATTTGGTCGATAGCTGCCTGGGGCAGGCCCGATTGCTGAATATGGCTGACCGCACCACGGTACCAATCCGCGCGCATGTAAGGAAAATCGCTCCCCAACACGATGCGGTCCGTGCCCAGCGTATCGCAGGCGCAGCGCAACGCCGCAATCGAGTTGTGCGCGACGGTGTCGTACCACATTCGGCGCAGGGTGGTAAGTGGTGGCTCGCCCAGCTTGATCTGGGTGTAGCTGGGCATCAGATGCTCCAGGCGCGCCGCCAGCATCGGTAATGCGCCGCCCAAGTGAGCCAGGATGATTTTGATATTGGGAAAGCGCACGGGTATTTGGCGGGCGACCAACTGCAGCGCAATCACGGTGTCCTCCACCGGCGCCCCAATCGCCCATTCCAGCCCGTAGTCCAAAATGTGCGCCGAGCAGGCCCCAACGCCCGCCGGATGGATAAACAACGGCGCGTGACGCCGATCGAGTTCGGCGAAAAAGGGCTCGAATTGAGGATCTACCAGGGGCTTTTGCAGCACCGAAGTGGTAGCTGTTACCCCCACCATCCCCAATTCATCCAGCGCTCGTTCCAACTCGCGCATGGTCGCATCCAGATGCGGCAGCGGGACCGAAGCAAAGACGTCAAAGCGTTTAGGATGGCGGGCCACAAGTTCGGCATAGAGATCGTTGGCTACGCGCGCTCCCTCCACCGCCTCGTTGACGGCGGGAAAGTAAGGTCCGCGCGCGGCAGTGGAAAGAATTTGCATCTGCACTCCGGCGGCGTCCATGTCCGCCAACCGTGCCTCGACCTGTCCCGAGGCGTCGCCGGCACCCATGTCTTGAGCGTCGCGAGGACTGCGCCGGGCCATGATCTGGTTGAAGCGGGCGGGGAAATAATGGGCATGCACGTCAATTTTCATCGCACGGCGACCTCCCTGGTGGGCGCTGCTTGTTAACCCTTGGCAAAATAGTGCTGATGGTACTCTTCGGCGCGGTAGAAGGGTTTGAGTGGGACTACCTCGGTCACAATGGGGCGGGGATAACGACCAGCCTGCCGCAATTTTTCTATCGCTTCCTGCGCCGCCAGCCGCTGCGCTTCGGAATCGTAGAAAATCGCCGAGCGATACTGCGTGCCGATATCGGGGCCCTGGCGATTGAGGGTGGTGGGGTCGTGCAGCTCAAAGAATATCTCCAACAAGCGTTCGTAGGAGACGCGGTCCGGATCGTATTCCACTTCCACCGTTTCGGCATGACCGGTGCGATCGCTGCAAACCATCTCGTAGGTGGGGTGCGGCACCGAGCCGCCCATGTAACCCACGGTGGTGGCAATCACTCCCGGAACACGGCTGAAGACTTCTTCGACATGCCAAAAGCAACCGGCGGCAAAATAGGCTTTGTTGGACTGCCCGCTCATGCATAATTCTCCTGCGCGACTTTTACACTAATAAAAGGCCAACCGAAACCGCCTCTAGGCGCCGCTCAATCCTCGGCGTTTTCGGATTGATGGCTTAGGACCGGCTGCACCTGCTCGCCGTCGCGCGCCGCCTGGCCCACGTCAATTGCGATGAGCTCGTCGTAATGCACACCGCTGGTGGCCTCGACCTGCACACCATTGTCGTAGCCCAAAGTGATTTCAACCAGACGCAAGCGGTTGTTGCGCACCACCGGCACATAGACCCGGTTGTTGCGAAAAATCAACGCGTCGTCGGGCACCAGCGGCGCGCTCACCGGCATGCGGACCACGAATCGGGCGGTCCCGTACATCCCGGGATAAAGCGCTTGATCGTCATTGGGCAGATCGACTTCAACCAACATGGTGCGAGAGTCGGGTGATAGGGCCTGGGGATGACGCGTGATAGTGCCCTCGAAAATGCGGCCAGGATAGTTGCGCACTGTAATGGTGGCCTGATCGCCATTGTGAATAAAGGTGGCGACGTCCTGTGGCACATAGGCGAAGACGCGCAGCGGCTTGAGTCGAGCTATGCTGATTATCGCATCGGTGGTGCTGGTAGCGGCGGTGGCTTCTGGCACCAGGTGGCCGGGATCGACGTTGCGCGCCGTGACGATTCCGTCAAAAGGTGCGCGAATGATTTCGTAGCCCTGCAGCGCCTCGTACTGAGCCAGGGTGGCGCGTGCCTGCAACATCAGAGCATGCTGATCATCATAGGCTTGGCGGGAGATTACGCCTTTGCGCCACAACTCGGCGTCGCGATCGTCGGTGACCTTGGCCAGCAGATAATTGGCCCGGTAGTTGGCCACCTGCTTGTCGGTCTCCGGCGATTCTATCCGGGCCAAAATCTCACCTCTTCTGATTCGGTCCCCCTTATCCACGTACAAGGCACGCAGATAGCCGGGAACCTTGGCATAAATCTCGGTCTCGTCGAAGCCACGCGTGAGAGCCGGCAGCACCAGGGTGCGGGTGGGCGCGGTGCGCCCGATTGGCACCACCAATACTCGCGGGCCGGCCGCCACTTGGCGTTTGAGGGCCGCGCTCTGGCGCATGATCCAGTGCTCGCGCGCCAGGACGAGACCCGCGGTGATGACCAGCAGCAGCACGATTGACACCAAGCCGCCGATTAGGAACCACCTGCCCGGCGGCGGCACGGAAAAATTGCGCGAATCCTGCTCCATCTAATCTCGGTGCCGGCCGTCAGGCTTAAGGCGCGCGGTTAAGCGGTCGCTCATGTTAGACCGGGTTGCGCAACTGACGCTCCACGCCTTCGACTTCGGCGTCGCGTTGCTCCTTGCCGATCAGGTGGCGGCTGAAAATCGAGTACACAGTGGGAACCACGAACAGGGTCATCAGGGTGGCCGCGATCAGGCCGCCAATTACCGCACGTCCCAGGGGCGCGTTCTGTTCGGCGCCGGTTCCCAGTCCCAGCGCCATCGGCAGCATCCCCAAAATCATCGCCAAGGCGGTCATGATGATCGGACGTAGGCGGATACGGCCAGCCTCGATCGCCGCCGCGACCGGACTATAGCCTTCCTCGCGCAGATCGTTGGCAAAAATGATCAACAGGTTGCCATTGGCCACACCCACCCCCACCGCCATGATGGAGCCCATCAGCGACTCCACGTTGATGGTGGTACCGGTGATCGCCAGCATCCATAATACCCCGGCCAGCGCTCCAGTCACCGCCAGGGTGATAATCAGCGGCTCCAACCAGGACTGAAAGTTGGCCACCATCAACAGGTAGACCAGGATAATGGCAAGGACTAACCCTTCGCCCAGGGTGGTGAAGGAGTCCCTCATGGCTTGGCTCTGTCCGAGGATCTGAATGGTTGTCCCCGGCGGCAATTTGCCCAAACTCTGGATCGCCTGTCCAACCGCTCGGCTGACGCTACCCAGGTCGCGCCCCTCGACCGCGCAGTCGACGTCGATCACGCGTTGCACGGTGTAATGGGCCACGACCGCGGGATCCCAGGAGCGATGGAAACTGGCGATATTGCCCAGCAATTGCGGCTGCGGGCTGATGGTCTCGGCCGCCATCTGATCGGTGGTGGCGGGCGGACTGGTGCTCAAGGGGATGTTGGCCAACTCCGGCATGGCATCCATTTTTTCCTGGGGAGTTTGCGCGATGACTTCGTAGTTGACCCCGTTGACCGGATCCAGCCAGAAATTGGGTTGCAACAGATACGCGCCCGACAAGGTGGCGAGCACGCTGGAGGCAACCTGCTCCTGAGTTACGCCGAACTGCAGCGCCTTGGTGCGATCCACTTCGACGTTGATCGCGGGATAGTCCAGAGGCTCGGCGATGCGCAGATCGCGCACCCCAGGAATAATCTGCATGCGTTGCTTCAGGCGCAGCGCCCAGTCGTAGTCCGACTGCAAGTCGTAGCCTTGGACCTGGGCGTCGATTGCCGCCGGCAGGCCGAAGTTGAGGACTTGGCTGGTGATATCAGCGGCCTGGAAGTAGGTCACCACGTTGGGAAAACGCTGAGCCAGCAGGGTCCGGATGCGCTCCTGATAGTAGGCGGTGGGACGATGGCGGGGCTGGAGCTGAATGAGAATATCGGCGTCTTGCGGGCCGGTGCTGTCGGTCTGGTAGAAGGCCAGGTCGTAGGAGAGCGGCAGACCGATATTATCGCTGATACTTTCCAGCTCCGCAGGCGGTATCACCTGGCGAATCGCGCGCTCGACGTTGTCCACGATGACTTCGCTGCGCTCGATCCGGGTCCCAGTGGGTGCCCGCACGTGCAACCGCATCATCCCTGCGTCGACGGCCGGGAAGAAATCCTCCCCCACCACCAGCACCAGCCCCGCCGAAATTACAATCGCCGCCGCGCTGACCGCCAATGCGGTTGTGCGCCGCGCGATAAAAGCGCCCAAGGCCCAGCGGTAGTTCTCACGCAGCCGCGCGAAACCAGCCTCGAAGCGGAGCACGAATCGGCCCCACCAGCTATTGACGTCTGGCTCGCTGTGCTGCTCGGGCAGCAGGTAGCGGGCCATGGTCGGCACCAGGGTGCGCGAGAGCAGGTAGGAGGTGAGCATCGCAAACACCACCGCCATCGCCAAGGGCGTAAACAGGAAGCGCGCCACCCCGGTCAGCAGCACCACCGGAAAGAAGACGATACAAATCGCCAGGGTGCCAACCAAAGTGGGGGTGGCGATTTGGCTGGCGCCGTCCAGGATCGCCACCAGCAGCGGCTTGCCCAGCGCCTGGTTGCGATGAATATTCTCGATTTCCACCGTCGCATCATCCACCAGCATCCCCACTGCCAGCGCAATCCCGCCCAGGGTCATGGTGTTAATCGTCTGGCCGGCCAGCTTGAGCCCGACGATCGCGGTCAGGATCGAGAGCGGAATCGAGGTGATTACGATCAACATACTGCGGGGCGAGCCCAAGAAGATCAGCACCATGAGAGCCACCAGCGCTGCCGCCGTAACCGCTTCCTGGACCACGTCCCACAACGCCGCACGGACAAACTTAGATTGATCGAAGGTCAGCGAAACCTCCATCCCCTTAGGCCCGGTGGCCCGGATTAGGGGAATTTTGGCGCGCACCGCATCCACCACCGCCAGAGTAGAGGCGCTGGCATGTTTGATCACCATCAGATAGGTGGCCTGACGCCCGTCCACCCGCACCACGTTGGTTTGCGGCTGATGAGAGTCCGTGACATGAGCCACGTCGCCCAGAAACACCGGCGCGCCATTACTCCATTTGATCGGAAGGCGATTGAAGTCAGAGACCTTGGGCACGCTCATGTTGATGTCGACGT
>DATGLK010000109.1 GCA_035294265.1 Candidatus Binataceae bacterium | reverse complement strand
GGCTGTTCGCCGATTAAAGTGGCACGCGAGCTGGGTTCAGAACGTCGTGAGACAGTTCGGTCCCTATCCGCCGTGGGCGTAGGATACTTGAGGGGTGCTGTCCCTAGTACGAGAGGACCGGGACGGACGCACCGCTGGTGTGCCGGTTGTAGCGCCAGCTGCATAGCCGGGTAGCCATGTGCGGACGGGATAACCGCTGAAAGCATATAAGCGGGAAGCCCTCCCCAAGATGAGGTATCCCGATCGCAAGATCCTAAAGGCCCCTCCTAGACAAGGAGGTTGATAGGCCAGAGGTGGAAGCGCAGTAATGCGTGGAGCTGACTGGTACTAATCGGCCGTGAGGCTTGACCAACACCATTCTCCAAAACGGTCAGGCGTAGCCAAGTCTGCAGCATGCGAGTTGTACCTACTTTCAGTTGTCAAATATTTCGCACCATCTTACGGTGGTGCCCCAAGTTTCCGGTCGCCATGGCGGAGGTGAGACACCCGTTCCCATCCCGAACACGGCAGTTAAGCCCTCCAGCGCCGATGGTACTGTACGGTCGCCGTACGGGAGAGTAGGACGCGGCCGGGAAGTCCCGATGAGGCGCGAGGCCTAAAGTCTCGCGCCTCATTGCTTTTCTGCCCCTCAGGAAACTGCATATTGGGCAGCGGCACCGTCGCTGCGTCCGTCTTTAAGAAGTTCATGTTCCGTAACTCGCTCCAGATGAGCCGCCCCGATGACCCCCTCCCTGACCAGGTAGGGGGTCATCGCTGGGGCAACCATTCTCTCCGGCTGGTATCTGAGTAGCGGAGACGCTTGGCCTGTCGCTCTCGCAGCTTGGCGGCGCTGCCGGCGCGAAGCTATGACGGTTTGACGAATTTCAGCATGAAGCGATCGGTGTGGCCTGGGCCGGAATAGGTGCGGCTGAGCGCGGTGCGCGGGTCCTGTGGATTACGCAAAGCGCTGGAGGCGCTCGCTAGTTTAAAACCGGCCTTTTCCACTTCGTTGATAACAAATTGTTCATCGATGCGATGTAGGGTCGATGCGGCCTGGGCGCCAGTGCCGGCTTTGGCGCTGTGATCGATTACGCCATAGATGCCACCAGGCTTCAGCGCCTTGAAAATCGCGTCATTGAGCGCGTCGCGATTGCGCTTCATCCCTACCAAATCATGATAATTCAGATCGATCACGGCGGCGTCCAGAGATCCGGCGGGTCCCGGGATGAGGTCCGGAGCATCCAGACGTTTGGTTACTGCAACCACATTCTTGAGTTCGGGTTTCTTCAGGCGCTTTTGCCAAGCCGCCGAAATCATATGGAAGCGCGGAGGAAAGGGCGGGTTGATCGAGTAGACCGTTCCGTCCGGACCGACGGTACGCGACAAGACTTCGGTCATCCAGCCGCCGGCGGCAAAAATATCGGCGACTTTCATGCCTGGCCGGATTCCCAAAAAGGCCATCATCTGCGCGGGCTTGCGCGCCCCGTCAAGCTTCTTGTCGGCGGCTGAACGGCTGCGGATGGCGTTGGAGATGTAGGCGGGAATTTGGCCTTGCGGGATGGCCGGTTCCTCGGCAACCTCGGCGGCGGCTGCCGGCGTCATCTGGGCGCGTGACGCGACACCAAAGGCGGCCAGCAGCAGCATCAGCGCCGCGCTTGCCGTCACAACTGTAAAAACTCGTCGGCCGATGGTGAGGCTTTTCATCGTGGCTCCTTTGTGGGCGGCTGGTACACACGGTGGCCGCGCTGGCCCATCGTCGTGCAATCAGGCCCTGGTCGCAAGGGCGAGCATAGGTTAAATGGGTATCGCCAACAGGGTATCGATGCGGCGATTGTCGAAGACCACCAGCTTTTCCTCGAACAGCGGCGCGCCGCGGTTGAGATTGATACGGTCCAGGTAGCGTCCGACACTGAAGATCATGGTGCTGCCGTCCTGCAGCACGCGGACCACCTGGTAGTTGGATTGCGCGGTGACGATTTCGCCATGGCGCGCGCTAATCAGGGTTGCGCCGACCAGATGGCGATAGCGCTGGGCTTCATAAATATTGGCCTGGCGCAGCGCCGCCACGCGATCCGAGAGCATCGCTCGGCTGTCGGCGAAAAACACCCCCACCGGCAGCTTGCGCGTGTAGTTCTCGGCCGAAATTATCTGGTAGCGGCACTGCTCGGTGAAGAATGCGGGCCATTCCTCTAGCCGATCGTCGTCGATACAGGTGACGTAGCGCGCTTGCAGGCGCTCGATTTCAAACTGAAGGACGCTATCGATGGCAACGTCGCCGCTCATAAGCCCATCCGCTCCCGGTACACTTTCCAAAAGCCTCGAATCGGCGATTCGGTGGCGCGAGTGGCCTGGGACAAAATCTCGCGTCCGCCCATTTCCAAGAGCTCGCTATCGTCGCCCGCGCCCGCCAACGCACGCTGGACAAAATTGCCCACCGCACCGTCTTCCATTGAAACGTATCCGCCGGGGCCCACCAAGTTGCTCTGCTTGAGTCGCATCTGGCTGAGTTCGTCGTCATCATCGGCGAAGCCGAAATACGTCCAGAGCAACTCGGTTTGGTTGTGCGCCCGCGGTACCACTTGGCGGGTGCACAGGCAGTTCTGGATCTGCTGCAGGACGAAATTGGGAAAGACCGACAGGATCTGCAGCGTGATGCCGTCGCCGAATTCGTCGCGCGAAGCGATCAGCGAGGGATCGGCCAGGCGGTAGTCCTCGCGCTTGGCGCGCAGCGCAGTGCTGTCGTAATCGGTGCTGGCGCGGTCGCTGGCGGCCTTGGAGTAGCTGACGTGATTGCCGCCGCTGGAATCGATGATGATACCACCCTGGGCGGAAAGCCGATTGAGGCGGAACGTATTGAAGAACAGGTGAAGCAGGCTTGCGTGATAGGGATCCTTGACGTTTTCGATATACAGCTTCCAGTTATTGTTCAATACCTGGCTGTTATATCCCAGCACCCGCGCCGGTCCCCGCATCACGCGGCGGATGCGGCTGGCGATTTCCTCGCCCAGGTAGTCGGCCAAGGGTGGCGGTGCGGAGGCGAAGCTGCCAAAAAGCAAACCGGCGAAATTCTCCACTGTCAGCGGCTTGCGCCGATGCTCCTCCAACTTGAAATCGACCGGCATCCCGCCTTGGCGATTGACGCCGTGACGAAAGGTGACCGAGGCTAGGTTGCCTTTGAGATCGTAAGTCCAGCCGTGATAGACGCAGGCGATGCGGGTGCCGTTACCGCCCGCGCCCATGCAGATCAACGCTCCCCGATGGGCGCAACGGTTCTCGAAGCCGTGCAGCTCGCCGTTGTCGTCGCGAGTCACGAGCACGGGCACGTCGCCCACCCAGCTCGCGCGGTAATCGCAGGGCTGGGGTAATTCAGCCTCCATGCACAGAAAATTCCAGGTCGGGCCCATGAACAGGCGCTCGCGCTCGACCTCGAAGACATCTGGGCGGGTGTAGAGGGCATAGGGCACTCGGGTGATTCGCGGTTCGGGCCAATGTAAATCCAGCGTTGCCATTTGTTTCCTCGATAGACCGAGCAACTCTGCGACGCTCGTGAAGTAAATTTAGGGTCGGGCCAGCTCGGCAAGCAATTGCTCGCAGCCCGCGCGCCGTGCCCAGTACTCCCAGGCGCGCATCACCTCGGAGGAACCAGGTTGGAAGATGGCGCCACGGGCGGCGATCTCGCCGGGATTGAGCGATTTGAAGCCGCCCATGCGCATCGCGGCCTGCTGCACGCGGGCATTGCGCGGCATGAAAATGGAGATCCGCAGGACTTCGAGCAGGTTGCGGCCCGCCGCGGCGAAACCGTGGCCGCGCATCAGGACCGCGCGCTCGGCGCCAAGGGCCTGGGCCAAATCTTGACCCTGCTCGATGTTGGTCACCAGCAAATTGGTATCGGTGCCGAAGCGCTCGGCGATATCCCAGACGGGGATCCGAGCACCCAGCACGCTACCCGAATGGATCACCGGTACCAGCGCTACCGGACTGATGCCAAAGGGCAGAACGTCTTCGGAATGCGCATGGACGACTGCCTGAATGTCAGGGCGCGCGGCGTAGATGCCGCCATGAATGAATCGTTCAAGGTAGGGCGGCCGCTTGTCATCGCCCACCGCTTTGCCATCGAAAGTGAATTCCATGATGTCTTCGCGCTCGACCAGTTCGGGGCTGCGCGAGCAGGCCAGCAGGTAGCGGTCGGAATGAACGGGATGGCGCAGACTGACGTGGCCGTAGGCATCGACCACGTTCTCGTGCGCTAGAATTCGATTGGCGATCGTGAGCTCGGTAATCGCGCGTTGCAGTTGGTCCATATGCTTAAGGCGGGCACTCCTTAGAGATTTGTCGTCAGGACGCTCGCCCAAATCATGCCGCACTTCAGGCCAAATATGCTAGGACAAAAGCGCCCAAAAGCTCCGAACGGTCATGGCCACCTACAGGCGCCTTTGCAAGCGGCCTCAGGCAGATTTTTTAGGGATAACTGGCGGTCACGCTGTGGCGGCATACGCTTTCGAAACCGGCTTGATGCCATTTTCAGCACGAGCTTAACCATGGGATTTGAAACGGCAAATCCCGGTTAAACATCTGCATTGCTCCATCTTCATTTTCTCGACTTTGCAATCCCATCAGCCGGGTGATTGTCCAATCGGTTTCAGCGCAGCCATCAGAATCTTCGGTTTCAGTTCACCGGTTTGTCAGCGGCTGAAATGTTTTGTCGTCTGCCAGGCGTGAGCGGGATGAGCGTGAGGCGGCAGCGCACTGGCAGCCCCGCGCGCGAAATGGAGTGGCCAGGCCGGGGGAATCCGGTCACGCCCTTAGCGTGGGCCCTTTCGGTGGCGGTAAGGCCGGCGCTATCCGAACGAGCATCGCAGGTTTGCGGGGTATAGAGTCTCTCCACCACCGTTGGCCGCTCTCCACATTTGACAATCACTCGGCCTGACGGCGGATAACTAGAGCTGCCATTAAGCTCCCATAATCGGTGTGCAACCGCGGCGTGCAGGAAATTTTGGCGGTGGTGGTCGATGGCTTTCAAGTGCTTTTTCTGAAGCGGGCACCTCGGCTTGGTCCATTTTAAGATTGCGTGTAACAGGCTAGAGACGGATGCTTAAGGGGTACGAGGTAGCTGCTCGGGCCTGATCTGCGGTCGGAGGGGGGCAAGATGAAGCCTGTGCTGGTATCGGGCTTGTTCATTTTAATTCTGTGGTCCGCCACCGCGGCGGCGCCGCCGGTGCAGAGCTCGCCCGCCGGCTACTATTACTGCGTGTTCGATCGGGGTACCGCGGACGGTGGCAACGGCAGCACGCTGCGGATTTGGTTGGGCGAGCACGGGGTGGTGCAGGAGGCCTCGGGTTTTTTGCGTAATCGCGACCACTTCTGTCGTTATCTGACCAGTTCGCCGGGTCAGTACGTCGTGGATGCCGGGAATATTCAGGCGATGGTAGTGCTCAACGGTGCCCGTGGTTTGTTCTGCCCGCAAAGCCTGCGCGAAGCCCAGGTTATGGTCTCCATTCGTCCTGGCTTGGGGCAATCCACGATGGAATCGCCCGCCGGCAACAGTGTGGGGCAATGCTCTTGGCTGCCCGCGAACCATTAGCCTCTCTGGATAAAGTTGGCGCCAGGCTGAAACGGCCATCGGGGTGGTAAAGATGGCCCCTTTCCTTATCTCCGTTTGGGCGGAAAGAGATAAGGAAAGGGGAAGCGGTTGCCCGCGTAGTCTAAGGATAATAGAGATCGGCGCTCGACAGGATCTCGCCAGCGCTGTTAAGCCCTCCCGCAATCAGCGCCCGACCATTGGAAAGCAATGTGGCGACGGCGTAGGCGCGCGCGTCGCTCATCGCCCCTTTGCTGGCGACGAAGCTATTCGTCGCCGGATCGTAAAGGTCAGCCGTTGCCGTCGGGCCGTTGAGGTCGTTGCCTCCGGCAATCAAAATCTTGCCATTGGCCAGAGCCACTGTGGCAGCCCACGCCCGCGCATCGGAGAGCCTGCTACTGCTGGGAGTGAAGCTATCGGCGGTGGGGTTGTAAAGGTCCGCGGTGTTCAGAGAGGTCCCGGTGCAGTCCTCGCCACCGGCTATCAGCACATCGCCGTTGGCCAAGGATGTTGCCGCCGCGCCACAGCGCGAGTTGCTCATCTGCCCGGCGCTGGCGGTGAAGGTATCGGCGGCGGGATCGTACAGGTCGGCGCTGTTTAAGCCGCCGGTCAGAGCCCCAAAGCCGCCGGCAATCAATACTTGGCCGTTGGTCAGCAAGGTGGCGGTTGCATACTGGCGGGCAGTGCTCAAGGCGCTGGTGCTCGCGGTAAAACTATCAGAGGCCGGATCGTACAGATCCGCGCTCGCCAGGTAATTGTTATTGGCATCCACTCCGCCCGCGATCAGAACTTGTCCGTCAGGTAGGAGCGCGGCGCCGGCGCCATAGCGCGAGTCGCTCATATTGGTGCCGGTCAGCCGAAAGACGCCGGTGGTGGGGTCATAGATTTCAGCGCTGTTTAAAACCACGCCGTTGCCTCCGATACCTCCAGCAATCAGCACCGTCCCGTTGGGTAAGGTGACCGAGGCGGCAAGGTAACGTTCCTGTATCAGTGGAGTTTCGGTCGTCGTGAAAAAATTCTTGCTTGTAGTGTAGATATCCGCCTCGGCTAGCGGCGCCAACTCGTTGTCAAAGCCCCCGGCGATTAGGACCTGCGTGGCGGAGAGATCCGCCAACGAGGCCCCGATGCGCGCCTGGGTCATGCTTCCCGCGGTCGCCCGGAAACTATCCGGCGCGGGCGTAGGCGAGGGGCTCGCGGTCGGAGTCGCGGTAGAACTGGACGTCGCCGTTGGAGTGGCCGTCACAATCGGTGTCGGTGTCGTCGCGGAATTTGATGAGCACGCACACAGCGCGCAGCCAATCAGCACCCAGAGTCCCAAAGCCCCGGACTGCGGTAAGGATCTGAAGCGCAGTCGGGGCGATTGACGATGGCCTACCATGATGTAGCACTCCCAAGGCTTGCTTTGGTCTGGGCCTGGGTCGTGCTTGCCGTCGATGCAGACGAGCCAGTCGGAATTCCCAAGGCCGTGGCGACGTTCAACGTGCCGTAGCCGTAAAGATTGTTGGGCTGGAACGATGAGCCGCAAGACAGGCTTAAGTCAGGTGTCGCCGAGCTTTGAAGTAGCTGTATGGTCTCGCCGATGTTGCCGACCAGGTATTGCCTGGCGCTCCATATCAATGCCACTGCTCCACTAACCGCCGGCGCGGCGAAGGAGGTGCCTGAGCCCACCGCGTAAGCGTTGGTCGGTACCGAGGAGGTGATAGTCGTACCCGGGGCGACGATTTCGGGCACGACGAATGGTGCCGATGTGTTAGGGCCCCGCGAACTGAAGGGGGCGATGATGTTCTGCTGGTATGATAACGCGCCAACCGTCAGCACTTGAGGATAGGTGCCGGGATCGAAGACCGAACCGCAGGTTGGACCGAAATTGCCGGGGACAGCTACAGGTAAGATTCCAGCAGCCCGTAAATTGGCGAAGGCGGTCTGAAACCCACAAAAAGGGCATACGAAAGAATTGTTGACAATGTCGGGTGCCTTGGATGGATCGGGATTAGCGCCGGTGAGGTCCCATGGCGCCAACATGAATTGCAGGCAAGTGAGAAGCGTAGAGCGGTTTGCGCCCGGGCCCAAGCCGCGGCAGGCAATCCAACTGGCGCCTGGTGCCACCCCGATCTGATTACCCTGCTCGTCATTGCCAACCATGATTCCGGTCGTTGCCGTTCCGTGCCCGTCTTGGTCAATGGGAACTGGACTCGCCTCGGTGGTTGGATCCCACCAGTTGTAGTTGTGATCCGCGCTGCTGCCGTTCCATCCGCGATACTGGTTAATCAGCGCTGGATGGTTCCACTGCACGCCGGTATCCAAGTCTCCAACCACGATTCCCTTTCCGGTAAAACCGCTGGCCCAGACCGCGGGCGCATTCACCCACGCCACATTCCAAGCAATGCCACTCGGGGGATTCCCAGTCGCCGCAAGCTGCTCTAAGGGATCGGCGGTGATGGGGTCGTCGGTTTCAATGCTCGCGACGTCCGCGCGTGCGGCCAAGGAGTTGACTGCCGGGCTGTCGATCGCCTTGCCTCCATCAGCCGTCACTACGATGGCGTTTTGGATGTACAACCGAGCGGTCGGAGTCAGGCCCATTTGCGAGAGCGCGGTGACGATGCCGGGCTGGGTGCTATCAGCCATCTCGCGCAGCGTTTCGTACACGTAGCGTGTCTTGTCCGCTTTGCTGGTTAGCTGCTGGGCGCCGGATAAATCGGCCTGCTGGCTCATAACTAGGATCATGCGTTGCAATCCGCCACTGGCCATCGCTTTGGCGACCTTCGCGCTGATCTTGGTCGACTGGGCATGAGATGCCGTTGCGAAAGTCGTCTGCAACATAAAGCAAAGCAATGCAATGATAAGCGAGCGAAAACCAACGGCGAATTTCTTTTGCAAGTCAGAGGATTTCATAGGCCTGCGAATTTGGATAGAAGCATCTTGTTTTAGCCAAAACCAGTCAAAATATACTAAATCGCTGAGTTACTTGCAACTAAAGGTATTTATTTTCTTCAACGATATCAGTTTTGTTAACCTTTTTTTAAATAAGCTAAATGTGAATTTGACCGATCGACGATGCGTTCGTCGCAAATCAATTCGGTGGGCTAGCGCGTAGTTTGTGAACTCGGCAAAAAGGACAGGAATGTGTTTCGACGATTGGCGAACCGGATTGCGGGTATTGGCTAAAGCGCGTCAGGAGTTCAAAGACCGAAGTTTTGGCGGTCGAAGATCTGTACGCTTGAGGAGCAATTTAGTCGTAAAAGCGCACGGCGCCGAGCAGGCCAATAATCAAATAGCCAAGTCCCAGCGCGAAGGTAAAAGCCGACGGGACCAGCGCGCTGGGCGCGGGCAGGCCGCGAATCATCAGATCGTTGAAGGCACGCATCGTCCAGGTGGTGGGCATCCACATCGCCACCGCGCGCATCCAGGCCGGCTCGAAGCCCAGCGGCCACCAACAGCCGCCAATGGCCGACATCGCCATCGCGGCCACCGAGCCGATTGGCAGCACGGCGTCGCGGCTGCGCGCCACGCAGGCGATCAGCAGGCCGAAGGCGCCGGCGGCAAAAGCGATGGCGGCCGCGGGCATTAGCAGCATCGCCGGATTGTGGCCCAGGCTGATCCCGAACAGCAGGCGGCCGACCGCGAACAGCACCGCCATCTGAAACGTACCGATTAGCAGGCGGGCCGAGAGCTTTCCCAGCATCAGCCCAGTCACCGGGGCGCCCCCGGCGCGCAGCCGTTGCAGGGTGCCCCACTCGCGCTCGTCGATCAGCCCCACGCCCACTCCCCAAAGCATGTCGATCAGCAGAAAGGTGATGCCGAAGCCGGGCACGTACTGATCGAAGGAATTGACTTGCAGGCCGGAAATCAGCGGTCGAGTGTCCCACCCCACGGTGCCTGGCAAGGTGGCATTCGCAGGGACCAGATCGGACAGAGCGGGCGCTTGTGGGGGAGGCGAGGGCATTTTGACGTGCGGCACGGGTAGCTTGAAACTGTCGTCGACCGAGGGCAGTACCGGAGCGTTGATGGGAACTTTCATTGGGGCTGAAAGAATTGCCAATTGGGCGGCGTTGGGCGCCGCGGGCCAGATTGGCGGTGGTGGAATCTGGCCGGCATGGGATCCCGCCAATTGCTTGAGTCGGTCCAGCCACGATTGAAATTGGGCTTGGCTTCGTTGCAAGGCGCGCAGATACTGGGTCAGCGCGTCGATTGCCCCTTGGCGCGCGCTCAATTCGCTCGCCAGCGTGTTTTTGATCTGGGCCACCGAGCGATCGATCGCGGTTTGGGTTTGGGTGCGCACAGCGCTTAGCTGGAGGCGGATTGCGCCTTGGGCCCGGCGCCGGGCCTGCTTTTGCGCTGCCTTCAACTCGCGCACGTAAGCGTCGGCCCGGATGGAAGTGGCCCGGGCGTCGGCGGTCAGTTGCTCCAACCGGCGGCGCAGGGCCGCGCTCCGAAGGTCGATTTGATGCTGGGCGCGCGCTTGCGCCGCGATCTGAAGATTACGGCCGATTTGGGCCAGTTGAGCTTGGATCGCGGCTGCCTGCAGCCGTTTCAGCGGATCGATATAGAGTTCGATGGCCGGCTTGCCGCCGGCCGCGAAGGTGGCGCTGGTGCCGGCCGGAATCACAAGCGCCAGCGGTGCGCGCTCGTCGTTGATAATCAATTGGCGCGCCTGGGCCAAGCTGGCAACCGGCCTCACCCGAATACCAGGGGAGTGGCTGAGCGCTCCGCGGATCGTACTCGCCACCACCCCGTGATCCTGATCGAGCAGTGCTACCAAGTAGCCGCCGCGGTCGGGGTGGACGCCGTAGAGGTTACCCAGGGAAAAGCCTGCGACCGCGATTATCGCCACCGGCGCCAAGAACATCATGAACAGGGCCGCGTGATCGTGAAGGAGCAGGCGAAATTCATTGACCAGGATGAGCCTGGTGGTGCGCCAGATCATGCGTCGGCTTACCCGGACTCGTGCTCGTCGCGCAGTTGATGGCCGGTTAAGGCCATGAAGGCGTCGGAGAGATTTGGGCTATGGACGGTGAACTCCAGCACCGATCCCACCGCCTGAGCGCGGTTCAATAATTCTTGGACGCGGGGCAGGCTATCGAATTCCAGCACGCTATGATTGCGGCTAGGCGCGGGTGTCAGTTCGCTGACCTCGGGCAGTCCTAGGTACCAGTTGCGGGGCGGCGGGGATTGAAAATACAACTCGATTCGCGGCCGTGCGCCGGCCAGACCCACCAGTTCGGCGGTCGTGCCAGAGGCCACCACGCGCCCATGATCGATCAGGACCACCCGACTGCAGACGCGTTCGACTTCATCCATGTAATGGGTACAGTAGAGCACGGCGGTGCCGTTCTGTCCTAACTCCTTGATAATGCTCAGGATGCGCTCGCGCGATTGCGGGTCCACGCCCACCGTCGGCTCGTCGAGCAACAAAACCTGGGGCCGATGGACCAGGGCGCAGGCCAGATTGAGTCGCCGTTTCATCCCGCCCGAGAGTAGCCCGACCGTGCGCTGGGCATGCTCGGTCAAGCCCACTTCATCCAAGACTTCGGCGCACGTGCGACGCGCCTCACGGGCGGTGGCTCCGCGCAGACGGGCGAACAAGAGCAGGTTTTCACGCGCGGTTAGAGTGGGGTAGAGCGCCAGGCTTTGCGGTACCAGTCCCAGGCGGGCACGAATCGCGGCGCGCTGGGTGGCTAAATCCAAGCCCGCGATAGTGACCTCGCCCTGATCGGGGTTGAGGACGGTGGCCAGAATGGAGAGCGTGGTGGTCTTGCCGGCCCCGTTGGGACCGAGCAATCCGACCAGCTCGCCCGGTCGGACGCTGAAGCTGACCTCATCCAGCACGCGGCGCGAGCCAAAGCTCTTGCCCAGCCCTGTTACTTCGACCATCCCCTCGCCGATCGCCACGGCCAGAATGTTAGCGCATCGCTCGGCCCATTTCGTCCCCCGTGAGGGCAGGCCATCAGGGCTAGTCCGGCGGACAGTTTCGCGCCGCGCGATATCCCGCTGCTTGCGCCGCTTGGGCAGTGGGAAAGCTAACCCGATTGGAGGGTGCAATTTTGTCGTAGTAAGGGCATCCCGGCCACTGATAAATCATCGTTCGGCGATTACCTCGCACGGCCCCAGGCGTCTTGCTTGCATCAAGTTGAGGCAGTGCGCCAACAGCGGTTAGGGGGCGCGAGCGAGAAGCGCGCATGTTCCAATCGTTGGTGTACTGCGCGGCGAGCTGCGGATTGTGGATTACAAGCAACGTCTCGGCATTGCGATGCTCGGCCGACCAGGTGTAATTGAAGCTCCCGGTCAACACTGTCTGCCCGTCGATCACCATGTTTTTGTCGTGCATAAGTCCGGGTACGGTGTCCACCATGATCGGGATTCCAGCGGAGATGAGCCGGCCAACCGCGGGCGATTCGCTGGAGTCTCCGACCAGCTGGCTTCTATCCAGAATCACGCGCACGTCGACCCTGCGCTGTTTGGCCGCGGCCAGCGCTGCGACTATTGGCTGCGAAGTTAGGGCATATATCTGGACTCTGATCGAGTGGGAAGCCGCCTGGATGGCATTGACGATGGCGGTTAGCGGATCGCATCCGTTGGGCAGAGGCGGGGAAAAGCATGCCTGAACCTGCCCCATGGCGATTCGGGTCGTGACTGCGACCAAGAATGTCACCAGGTAGAAATAGAGAAACGGGCGCGGCCGATTAATAGCGGGTACTCCTCGTCTACTTGGGGAACAGCGCGGCGCAGCGCTGACCGCTCAACTCTCCGACATAGAATAACCGCTGGAGCGCTTGGCGCCCAGTATTGGCATCGGGTACGCTCAGGCCGGAGTTGTAACAGACTCCGACGGTGTGCCTGCACTTGCCCTTATCGGCTGCGTCTAACTGCTGTCTGAACCTCACGCTGATTTGCTCCAAGGAGTACGCCTGGCCGTCGATTTCGAAACGATCGCCGCCTTGGATTTCAGCGTCAAACAGCGGTCCTGTAGCTAACCCGGTGTATTTGCAGGTAGGGAGCGCGGGCGAGTGAAGGCCTTTCAACTGATCGATCTGCTGTTGCAGGTCGGCGACGCGTTTTTTGAGATCCGCGTCAGCCATTGCGAGCTGCTCTAGACGAACCTTAAGTTCTTGGTACTCACGCTGGAAAGCTAAGAAATCCAGCGCGGGCGGGGTCGGTGCGATGTGGGGATGGGGCGATGCGTTGGTGGGCGCTCGCGGCAGAGTAATGAGTATCACTACCACCAAGAAGCCGATAAAGACGTCGGCTACCACGACCCAGATTTCGCCGGCGCCATCCACTGGTCTTCGCCGCACCATCAGTGACGCCCCATCCAGCGGCTGAAAAATCCGCCACGCTTATCTTGTGTGCCTTTGCGCTCGCCATCCCCGTGCGATGTCATTTTGGAGGTATGCACGGGGTGCGGCAGAGCTGCTTCGGGGCTCGCAGGGGGCAATGGTATGGCGGCGGGCAGGCCAGAGTCTGCCTGCGACACCTCGTTTGGGGGCGCGGGCTTGGCAGCCCTCTCGGAGGCCGCGGAAATTAGCTCTGTGGGCGCACCGTCCGAGGTTGGTTTGATGCCTTCTTTAGGTTGCCGCTCACCGTCCGCGTCCGAACGATCGGGCAACCCGCCCGGAGATGGTTCGGCCTGCTGGCCTGCATCCCGCGAAGCCGAAGCGGCCGAGGCTAGCTGAAGCGCGGGGCGATCATGCGGTGTCGCTTGTTGTTCGTACGCGATCGGATCGACGGCCAAGGGTGAGTTCGTCGGCGGCCGTGCAGCCTCTAAAATTTGCTGCATTTTTGTATCCAGGCGATTAACCGCCTCCGCGGCGGTGCGACCCACGCTCGAAATTTCGGCACGCACGAGAGCCGAGAATTCATGCCCAATTTGGCTAACGCTCTCGGCGGCACTTTTGAGATGCTCCCGGGCCTCGCCCAGCGCTTCGGGCAGGCCGGTCAGTTGTCTGGCAATCGGTTGCATCAGGAGCTGCTGAGCCGACGTCCAGCGCTCCAAGTGCTCCTGCAGCGACTTAACGATCCTGTCCTGGGTCTCGCCCGCGCTCGTGGCTAGCTTGGCGGCTGCCAGGTTCATTTCGTGGGCGTTGTCGGCCATTTCGGCCAACGCCTTCTCGGTTGACGCGACGACGTCAGCCAGTCGCTCCACTGCTCGCCTCGCTTCCTGAGAGACGCCGGCCTCTTCATTCATGCGGCTGTGAACCAAGCCGGCGAGTTGTTCGAAATTTTCCGCGATTCGCGCCAAGGCGGCGTGTAGCTCCGTACCCTCGCGCTCGATCACGGCACGTCCTTCGGCAAGGGTCTGCCCCAGCGCCGCGGTCTGAGTGCGATTCGTTTCAATCACGGTCGCTAGTGACCCCAATTGCTGGCCGAAGCCGCCTGCTACCGTGTCCAGGTGCTGTGCTCCAGTGGCGAACTGCATCGACGACTCCACCATCGACTTGGCCGCCGTGCCCATCCCGCGCGCGCTGGCGGCCAACGCCTTCAAATCGCCGCTGGTTATCTCCACCGCGCGCAGAGCGTCGCTGATTTGTTGCACCGAGGTGGCTGCCGCGCCGACCTCATCCCTGAGCGCCCGTGCCGGCTCGGCCAGGGTCGAAACCCAAGCCTGAGCCACGGCATCGAGCCGTCGGGTAAGTTCGTCGAGGACCAGATCCTGAATCTTGGTCGGCGGCCGAGGGAGGAGCGGGAGTAGCGCAATGCGGCCAGCGTCTTCCACACATGCGGCCCAGCTAACCGTTGCGCTACGCAGCCACGGGAGGGCGACCAAGTAGATAAGCAGCGCGCTCAGGATGCCGGCGCCGGTGCCGATAAAAACCCCGCCCAGTTTGGCGTCAAGCTGATCCAGGGCGTGCCGGGTCAGGGCCGGGGCCAGGCTCATGAAGCCCAGGACGGTACCAAGCAGACCAAGCAGGACGGCGACGGATATCAATGCCCGCAGGAAACCCTCCCACTGCTCCTCTCGGGCCATCAGCTGATCGAGCGCCGCGCGCCAGACCTCCTGTGGCTCGCTTCCGGTTGCCGAACGGCTGCGCTCCAGGTATTCCATCAGGCGGCGAAAACCTTGTGGTTTGGTGATAGTAGCCAGGGTCTCCCACTCTGCTTTGCTGCGCGCCAATCGCCGGCTGGCGGCGCCCAGATATAGCGCGCGAAGCGCCGCCAAAAGGAATCCCGCTACCCCAACCGCAAGTGCTAGCAGCGCAGCAAGTTGCGTAGGTCCTGGCGCGGCCAGCGTTTGGCTAGTGATGGAGCCCAAAGCCGCCGCCGCTATCCTTAACGTAATCCAGGCGCAGAAGAGGCTCGCGTACGACCTCGTCCTGGGATGTACGCACGAGCTGTTCCTGCAACAGCCCGAGGAACGAGCTGAAATTGACTGTCCCGGCAAGGCTCTTGGGGTCGTCGTCGGTATCGGAGGACCAGGACTCCCGCGGCTTGGCGGTTGCGGGGCGCACGTGCCAGGAAGCATCCAAAACAACGCTGCGGGAATAGCGTTGCTCTGCCAAGGCGTTGCGATATTTGAGCCGAAACTCTGCGTAGGTCCCAGTCTGACCGGCCTCGCTGGCCGGGAATTTAACTATGGCATCGACGTCGGGCAGTTCGGGCGTGACCGTTTCGTCGGCCAGTAGCAGCGGAGTTAGGCCAGCGGACCCCGAGGTAACGACGGTTACGGGCAGCGCGACACCGAACCGTGGATCGAGCTTCCTGCGCAAGAACCGCGACGCGGTTGGCTGGAGCACCTGCAGATTCGGCGGGTTTTCCTGGTCACCGATGCTCGCCCATTTGTCGCCGTCGGCGAAGCCCGGCAACTCGACGATGTTCGTCGGCTTGAGCGGAGCAACGGTCCATCGCGTCCATGCGCCGGGAGCGGCCTCCAGCGCGATCGCTTCCAGATGCTGGGTTTTTGCGTACTGAAGAAGTTCCTGCGCCAAGCCGCGGCCGGTGGCGACCGAGGGCGACCCAATCCAGATTTGTAGCGGATGGGGTGGGAAGGAGCCGCGCAGTACTTGCCCCCTGCGAGAGTTAGGTCCCGGCTCCTCGACGTAGTAAGGACCCTGGTACGGCATTCGTATCGAGACAATCCAGAACCCGTTGCCGTGTCCAACGTAGCTGGTGATGGCTTGGGATAAGCAGACAGCGTCAAAGCCCGAGGCGCAGGCCTGGTCCGAATTGCCCCCTTCAACGACGCGCTGCGCTTCACCGATCGAGACTATCCCGTCAGTGATTACCGCGATGGTGCCATGGTTCCATTGAGCGGCGTCTGTGATCGCGGCCGGCAGATTGGTCTCCGCACCGTTGTAAAAATTTGGATTGGCGAAATGAGTCAGTTGGGCCTGCGGACCGTAATCGGTCAGCTTTCTCGCCACGCCAACGACGGCGAATTCGTAAATACCTACTTGCGCGAGAATCCCTTTGAGCTGCTCCAGCAAGCGATAGTAAAGTCTCCCGCGATCGGTGGCGAAACCGCGTACGCTTTTGGACATGTCGATATACACGCGTGCGGAATCGCTAGAATGAGTAAGCTGCCAAGGAGGAAGTATGGGGGCATTCGTCACTTGTATTGGCTCAATTCGCTCCGCCACAGTGGGGGCAGTAGTGCCGGCGCTGGAAGGTCCCGACGCGCTGGCAAGCTCGCTCCGGCGTTGGCAGCACAAAAACAGTTGGGCCAGCAGCAGTGCCAGGCAGGTGACGATAGAGCGCCCAGTTTGCCAGTGATCCAAATTACGCCGGTTCACGACGAAGCAACCCCTTTTTGGACACGCGCCATTCGCCGTCGGGCAGCTCTCGGTGCGCGCGCGCGAGGACCGATACGTCACGCAAGGTCAGCGGCGTGGTGCCATCGCATCCTTGGCATTCGTACCACGGCGCGAGGGCCACGGGCCCGATGACCGTTGCCAAGGTCGGCACCACGACGCCGTCACCGCAGCCGGGAAGGCTAACAGCTATCAATAACCATTTGTCCTCCGCGGTCACCAGAGGTTGGATCCGCAAGCCTTCGGCTTCCAGCCGCCGCAGACCTTGGATGGTCGATTCAGCGGCTTGCCATCCGCCGTCGGCCAGTGAGCTGAGTAGCTCGCGGCTTCGGCGCTCCGGGTAGTCAGGGTCAAGCGAGGGCGAGGCAGCGGGCGTGTCGCTCGTCGCAGGTGCGCGGGAGGTATTCAACGAATTGCCCTGCCTTGCGCGCGCTTCCGCGGCGGCGGCGATTCGCTCCAATGGGCCTGCGATCAGCCCAACTTGAGCATGTAACTGCTGCGTCATCGAAATCGCTGTGCTCACACCCTTTGCGTGCTCATTCAGGGCGCGTACAATCTCCTGCCCAATCCGCTGATAAATTTCCGCGACATCGATCGTGGGCGGTCCGGTGTAGGGTATGGCGCGCTTGCGCCGAGCACGGCTCTCCAGTATCAACCGGGTGCAAAAACCAGCGGACGCCGACAGCGTTGCGACTAACGCGATCAGGACCCATACGGTTGCGTCGGCCATCGCGCCCGCTCACAACTCTTGGCGCGACCAAAGCGGGCGCCAGACGTAGGACAGGAAATCTGCCAGCGGGCTGGTGACAGGCGCTTTCCCGGCGGGCCACCTTTGATTGAACGTGTTTTCTCCGCGCAGCGTTATATGGCGCCGAGCCGAACGTGTCGTTGAGGGATCGCCGGATTGGCAGACTTGATCTTCGCGTCCTTGGGGCAAGCGCGGGGATTGGAGCAGGTGCCGCTTAACCATCGGTAGCAGATCCACAGGAACTTGCTCCCATAATTCCTCCAATAAGCGTGCGTAGCCGGGATCCCCGGCTCCCTGAGGCCGCATCTCCGCGGTTACTTCGCTGAGCGGGAGGGTTGGAGACAACTCATGCCCATGGGCGTCCTGAAAGGCCATGCCGAGAAATGCCTTGTGAGGTCTGGGGCTTAAAGCCCATACGTTCGCCGTTGTGAGCGACGCTGCCTCCCTAGGATCCAGGCGTCTTGCCCCCAGCGCGACGGCAGTTTTGCGCAAGTGCGGTGGGGTTTGTTGGAAGGTGACTGCGGGTTGTTTAGCGCCAGCTTTCTCTCCCGCCATCTGCGCGACCGAGAGCCAGCGGTTGTCTCCGTTTATTTGCCGATCTTCGTGAAAGTCTAGAAGCTCCCATCCCTGTCCGAGCAGCTTGATGCTGACCCCAATTCCTGTCTTACGCTCATCAATGTACCGCGCGATACATCCTTGCAGGAGACGCAGGACGTACAACTGCATGCCCGCAATGAGGGCGCTCCACCTGATTGCGAGGTCTGCCTCCCTGAGCGCCCTGTCCGCTTCCGACAGTGTCGCGCCTTTGCTGCGCAGCCACGCGCGGAAGCCATTGATGCCGCCTTTTTGAAGCTCAACCTCCATCTCTTCGATGAGCAACTCAGAAGCCCTATCGTCGCCGCCAAGCCTATCGTCATTGCCGGGATTTAATCTGTAAGCCACGATCACAGCGTGGAGAAAATCGCGCGCGCCGTATTCAAGCGAGTCAGCGGCGAGTACCTTTCCGCGATCAGCGCCGGCCGCGGCGCCGCCCAACACCGCCACATCCAGCGTCCCTCCGCCGAGATCCAGCGTGACTTCGTGGGTAACATTGGCCTCTTGCAGCATGGCGGCGGCAGCTTGCGACTCGCTGAAGAAATGGGTTTCCGGGCGCCTGGCAACGCCGGTGGTCTTCGCTAGACGGTCGAGCGCATCATTTACGATTTCTTTGTAATCGAAGGCCTTATTGCCCTGCGCTTGCTCAAAGGCCAGGGGATAGGTAAGCCGCAGCGACCATGAACCGGCCTGCCGCGATTTTAGCGCCCAAAGGGCCGGAGTCAGAAGCTGCTCTACAAGCTTACCAACTAGTTCGCGAACGGCCGGATTACCCCAATCACGCCATTTAAGCCCAGCCGAAACGGTAGCTGTCGACATCCGCATCAAGGTGAGGCCAACTTCGCGAGGAGGAATAAAGACGCAATCGGATCGATCCAGCTTCGCTAACAGCGATGGCACATAATCGCGCACCGGCTCAGTTGGATACCACTGAAGGAGCGCGACGCCGCTGCGCTGGAACTCTCCGATGGCGCCTTCGCTGAAGGCTACTCGCGAGGCGGCCTCGGCTATCTGGCTCGGCTGCAGACCCGAGCGAAAGAATTGCTCAGGCTCGTCGTCGATCTGCCATAGAACAGCCGAGCTGCTGGTGCCGAAATCGAGCGATACCCTGGCATGGCCCGCGGATGCGCTGGTGACTTCCTCACGCCTGACAACCATCAGGCCCATGGGACGAAAGCCCCTCGCGGCGTGCTGCCCCAGTTCTATGTACTCGCAGCGGCCTTCGCTCCGATAGAGGCGGAAGCGCGAGCACTCATCTGAGATGGAGTACCGACCATTATTACCAGAAGCCACTATCCGGTAACGGGCCGCGTCGTCTTGCACGGCGGTGGCTACGTAATCAACAAGCCAGCCTGGCGCTGCCTTTGGCGGCCAGACCAGGATCGTCGGCCGATCCCACAACTGCGACGGGGCCCGTGAGGGGAAGGGCCGCTCGAAGTCGCCTCGTCCGTGGAGGCTGAATTGCCATTTTCGCCGATTGCGGTCCGCATTGCCGGACGCAATCAGGCTTGCGTATTCCGCCCGTACGGGAATATCTGCAGGATACGGATCCTCGCCGTCGCGGCGTGCCACCCATGCAACCTGCTCTGGCGGCAACAGCACATCGTCGTCTGCGACCAACCTGCCCTTAATAGTGACCGTCACGAGGTTGAAGAAATGCTGAATCTCCTGATATTGCAGGTCGATCCGGCTCGACCCAGTGCGTTGCCTGGGCCAAACTTCCGGTTGGTTCCAAATGTACAACTCGCCGCCAGCCAGGTGACACCCCAGATCATTCAGAGTTACGGGACTGCCGGCACCGTTGTTCAAGCGGACTGCTTCGCGGTGCCTGGGACAGGTTAGCTCCGTAGAATTAGCGGTGAGCGTTTGTTCCCCTCTGTGGTTGGTCCAGGAGTCGTTGTCGCGCGCACAGCTGGAGCAATTCCAAAGCTGCGCGTCGACCCAGGTGGCGAAGTGCAGCGGTCCGCTATCCCGCCGCAGGCTAGCCCGCAGTTCGTGGATCGGTAGAGGGTTGTCGGTTGATCGGAGCGATTCTGTCCAATGCTCCAACGCCCTTGCCCAAGCGGAGCCCGGGCCGGCCTGTACTAGTCGGCCGAGATAGACCCTCAAGGTGGCCGCAAGGCGCGGGTCGTCAGGCTCGCCGTCCGCGGTCACGAGTGAAGTCGCACTCCCTGGACCGAACCGGGCGAGCAACGCGGCGCGCAGGTCCTTAGGCTCAACTTGAGCGCTGGGGAAGAATAGACAGTCGCTGGCGCTAAGGGCGACGGGAACTCCGTCTTTGAGGTCGCCCACTCCTTCCGCGACCCAGATTATGAGGTCATCGTCGCCGTCGTTAGTTAGAACGCGGGCCAGACGCTGGAAACCTGAGCTGCCGGGCCGCAGCTCCACGACCTGTGGCCTTAGGGCGCCTAAAAACTGAAGCAGCAACAAAGTTCGTAGAAGCTGCTCGGCCTCCCTACCTTCCGGAGTGTTGAGGTTTTCCAGGCGCCAGAGCATCAGCCGCTTGCGAGCCCATGGCGACGGAATGCCCTCGGCGAGCAAGCGTTCCTGAGGCGCCAAGATTTTGTCTACCTCGAGCTGGGCTACTTGGAAAATTTCCGCATCGCCCGGCAGCTTCTGCCCGCCGCTGGGCCAATCGCCCGTGGGAAGGAGTACCATCCGAGCCATCACCGGCTCCGCTCGTTCAGCACGCGTGCGCTTTTACGCATAGCCGAATAGCATTCGGCAGCGGCAGTTTCTGCCGAAAGATTTGTGAGTAGCGGCCGTTGCCGCAAAAGCCGCGCCGCAAGGTTGTGCCCGGCCGCCGGAAGGTCAAGCCGAGCCGCCGCTCCACCTGGGTCTGGTATTTGGCCGTCGAGCGCAAACGGCGTCCCCGGTGAACTGGGGCGCGATCCGCCGCAGCTCTCGTTAAGCCACTCCAAAAGCTGCCAGTCGGCTTTCCCTAGCGTGGTCAGCGTCTTCTGAAACTGTGCTCGCGAGCTGCCAAGGATCTTAGCCAGCGCCCAAATCTCTCGCGGCAGCGCTACGTCGTCCGGATAGTCCAACTGTTGCGCGACAACTCCGGCCGCCTGAGCCGCGGCAGTGGTGACATCTACCGCTTTATGCAATGGCAGCGGTTCGCCGCGGCCGTCGCGCGAACGCTCAAGAGAGAATTCGACGGTACTAAGGGCATTGCAGTGCTCATTGACCGCGAACGCATACATGCCCTGGGCGGAGCTCTTCTCGAGTAGCTGGCTAGGCGCCAGCGCCTCGGCCGCCAGCCAACCGGCCATGACGTTGAGGTAGTGACGCCCCTCCCGCTGCTTGTTGGCCCCATCACTTTTCCGTTGAATTTCTTTCGGTAGGCCTAAGAGCAATACTCGATCGACTAGGCTGGCAATTTCGCTGAAGTAGTATCGCACGAGACAGCTCGAATTGCCGTTCATTCCCGCCAGGTCGATGTCGCTCTCTTTGCGCTCGACGATTTGAAACCACGGCGTTTCGACCAGTAAAGAGAGGACGATTTGACCTCGGCGTTCCGGTGCTAATTGCTGCCGCCATTTGGACAGGTGCTCAACCAGGACCGGTATCACACCAGGACCGGTGCCCCCTCCAGTCCCTCCGGCAACGACTATGTAATGCTTCTCATTGATGCTCTCCGTGGCTTCGTCGATCTGCTGGAAGATACTTTTATCGAGCTTGCCACAGGCGATCGCATCGCCGAAGGCGATCGCACCTACGGTTGGCGCGCCATGAAAGCCGTCAATAATCGAAGTGCTCTGTTGCTTTTTGTCCAGCAGAGCGTCGAGCACAAGTCTTGTGCGGCCATCAAGGCCGCCATATGGGCTGAAAAGGTCAACGACGGTATGCCTAACCTGGTCGCGGTCGTAGGGGTCTACGAAACTTACGGGCTCCGCCAGGCCGCAGCGCTTGAACAGGGCGTTGAGTTCGTGCAACGAGTCAGAGCGCGTCGGCTGCTCAGGGTAGCCCATAGTGTCGGAGTCCACCACGAACGTACGGGGCGCGGACAAATCGGCGATGCGGCACAGTCGCAGGCAAGCCAGTGCGATTTCCTGACCGCTGCCGCCCGCCGCGATTAGAACCCGGCTCATAGCGAAGCTGGTCTCACGAAAGCGTTGAGTCTGTGCTTGCGCCAAAAGGAAAACGCCAGTGAAAATATGAAGGCAAGCACGAGGGCAGGGATGGCCGCTTCCAACCATGGTGGCGCGCCGCAAGGTGGCCCGAAGCGTGGCATTACCAATACGCTCAACGTGCTGCCGCCCATCGAGAATGCCGAAGCCAAGCTTTTCCGCAACAGGTCTTTGCCCAGAAGGATCTGCCGCTGCAGCGCAACCCAATACAGCATGATGCCGCCGGTGGCCGCCCACATAACCGCGGCCAGCAAGCCTAGCTCCTGTAGAAGTGAGTAGATCTCGCCAGCGTAAGCAGGACTACACTGCACGTCAGGTGGACAGTTCCACGAGAACAAAAGAGCTGGAAGCACTAACGCGGCAAGAGCCGCCATCACGAACGCAACCACTGATGCGTAGCTCGATTCGTAACTGAACAAAGAGCTCCCCCCGTCCGGGTCGAAAGGTCTTTCCAGGCTCTTGCCTAATTTGCTTTGAAGTAACACATTGGGTTCTTCCTGCGCAAGCACGTGCAAACGACGCTCCTCGCTGCACAATCGCGCTCTTACTTTTTATTGGCGGCAAGAAGGCGTCGTGCCGCCGCGAGCGGCAACGCGGAGAAATAACACCGCTACCAGAAGACCGCGGAAGGGTAACATACCGCGCAAAGATGGTGCGGGTGAGAGCGCTCAGGCGTTGGATAGGGTGAAGTAGAAAGTCGCGCCCTGATCGGGGGCGGCTTCGGCCCATACCCGACCGCCATGGCGGTTGATGATGCGATGGACCGTGGTCAGGCCGATGCCGGTGCCTTCAAAATCATGCGAGGAGTGCAGACGCTGGAAAGGAGCGAAGAGCTTGTCGGCATAGGCCATGTCGAATCCCGCGCCGTTGTCGCGCACATAGTAGACTGGCGGCGTCAGGTGGGGTTGAACTCCCAGCTCGATGCGGGCGCGCTCACGTTTGGCGGTGAATTTGAAGGCATTGCCCAGCAGATTACCGAGCAGCATCGCGCACAGGCGTGGGTCGGCATGCTCGGGCAGGGATGGCGGAGCCACGAATTCCACCTGCCGCTGGGGCGCGCTGGCGCAGAGTTGAGCTAGGGTTTCGCGGGCCAACTGCGCAAGGTCCACCGATTCGCGATTCAATTCCTTGTGGGTGACCCCGGAGAGAGTCAGGAGATCCTCGATGGTGCCCGCCATATTACGTACTGCTTCGCTGATGTGGGTCAAATGGCTCTGCCCGCGGGCGTCCAATTTCGCGCCAAATTCCTTGCCTAGAACGCGGCTGAAACCTTCGATAATGTGCAGCGGACCGCGCAGGTCATGGGCGACCGCGTAACTGAACGCCTCCAGTTCGCGGTTGGCTTGCTCGGTCGCCTTCATTTCCTCGCTCACGCGCTGAGCTTGCTTCTGTTCGGTAATGTCGAGCACGCTGCCGGCGCCGTACACAATTCGACCCTGCTCGTCTTTGACCGCGATGGTGGTAATCAAGGCTGGGAACGTACTGCCATCCTTGCGCAGACGAAGAGCCTCAAAGCGATTGCGTCCGACTTCAAAGGTGCGCTGGATCTGCCGCCAGGCGTATTCGCGATCCTGCGGTGCGTACAGATCGATAATGGGTACCCCTTCCAGCTCAGCCTCGCTGTAGCCGTGCATCTGGGCGTAGGCCGGATTGACCTTCTCGTTGACCGACCCGTGCGGTCCGGTGATCGCCATCCCCCACTGCGCATTGCGAAACAGATCTTCGAGTTGGCGCAACTTAACTTCTGCTTGCTTGCGCTCAGTGATATCGGTGGAGACCCCGCCTACTGCGTAGATAGTGCCGTCCTGATCGCGCAGCGGAAACTTCAGCGAGATGAAGGTACGCGGGCCCTCGGCGCTGGGAATGATTTCTTCCACCTCCAAAGGTTGCCCGCTGGACCACACCTTGCGATCGTTGTCTAACAGAGACTGTGCGACCTCGCCCGGGTAATTGTCAAAGAGCGTTCGCCCTAGGCGCCGCTGGCGTTCCTCCTGTGGCACCAAGCCGCGCTGGCCGTTGACGAACAACACCCGTCCCTGGCGGTCCTTGACGTAAATCACCGCGGTGCTGGCGTCCAGCAGCGCTAACATCAGCCGATTACTGCGCTCTAGCTCTTCGTTGTGAGCCCTGAGCCGGGCCACTTCGGCTTCCAGCTCGGCCTCGCGGCGACTGACCGTGGAGGCCTCGGTGCGCTTGGCGCCGGGCGTGCCGCGTAAAGCGTCCAGCGCTTCAGCCAAAAAGCGCGCCGCTGGCGGGTTGGAGACAGCGATTTGTCCGCGCGCCAGCTCTTTGAGCGCCTGGCTATGAATCGCGGCCAAATCGTCGGCGTTCAAACCCTGTTCCGACGCCAGCGCGCCAATCTGGCGAGCGCCCGCCAGGGCTTTAGAGCCGTGTTCGCTCAGGTAGCCCGCCAGCGCCTCGGCGTAGCTTTGCGCCAATGCTTTCAGGAGCTGCGCCATTCCTGACCGATACGACAATCGGGAGAGTTAAACGATCGCCTTTGTGTCATTCAGTCCTGTTCAAATCAATTCTTCAAGGGTTTTTAGCCAATTGGAGCCTTTAGGTCGAGTCAGCTGCGAGTACCCCGAACCATGGCCGCCCCTTCCACCATCGCTTTAATTTTGCCCAGCGCCACCGCCCGCGGCAGATATTTCATCCCGCAGTCTGGTGCGATCACCAGCCGCTCGGGGGCGACGTAGCGCAGCGCGGCTTCGATCCGCTTGGCCACGACAGCGGCGTGCTCCACGGTGGGGTCACGCAGGTCAATCACTCCTAGGATGATCGTTTTTGAGGGCAACTCGCGCAGCACCGTCAAGTCCAAATTCGATTGCGCTGCTTCGATCGAGACCTGCTTGACCGCCGTGGCCTCCAGTTCAGCCAGGAAGTTGTAATGGTTGGGCTTGCTGGGTGTGACGAAGGCATAGCCAAAGCAGATGTGCAGCGCGGTGGTCCCGCTGATTCCTTCAAGCGCGCGATTGACCACCTCGACCCCATACTGGCGGGCGTTTTGGTATCGCGCTTCCATCCAGGGCTCATCGAGCTGCACGACGTCGGCGCCAGCGGCAAAGAGCTCCTGTAGCTCGAGGTTAATGGCGGCGGCAAAATCTAGCGCCAACGTTCGCCGGTCGGGGTAATAGGCGTTTTCGGCTTGTTCCGACAGGGTGAAGGGACCGGGCAGAGTCACCTTGATCGGGTGGTCGGTGTGGGCGCGCAAGAAGCGCAAATCGCGGACCTCAACCGGTGCCAGGCGGCGGACGGGACCGCTAATCAAGGGGACCTCGATGGGTGGCCGACTGGCATCGCGCCCGATGACGTGACCGGGGCGGGAAGGATCGATACCGCTGAGCGCGTTGGCGAAACGATTGGAGTAGCTCTCCCGACGCAACTCGCCATCGGTCAGAATGTCCACGCCGGCGCGCTCCAATTCCAGGATAACGGCCAAGACAGCGTCGTCTTGGGCTTGCTCCAGCCAGGGCTCAGAAACACGCCACAACTGCGGCTTGCGGACCCGGGGCACGCCAGCGGCCAGTTGCTCGCGATCGATTAGCCAGTCGGGCTGCGGGTAGCTGCCAACCAGGCTCGTGGGTAAAAGCTGATGTGAGTTCAAGCTCGCTCCATTACAACGAAAAGATAGAACGCGTTTTGTGACCTAGCGAACGTAGAGAGTCAAGCCTTCGTAGATCAGCGCGGGTTTATCCTGGCCCACTACCGCGACTTCGGTTTCCTGCGTGATCATCGTGCCCTGCGGGCGCGGCTCGACCGCGATCAGACGGGAGCGGGCGTGAACTGAGGATCCCGCCGGTACCGGCGCGATGAAGCGCAGCCGATTGCCGCCGTAGTTGACCACGTTGCGATGGCCGACGATGCGCCAGGGTTGGCTGTTTCGCATCCCGGGCAGCAGGCTGAGGGTCAGGAAGCCATGTGCCACCGGCGTGCCGAACGGGCTCTCGCGCTTGGCGCGCTCGACTTCCACGTGAATCCATTGATGGTCGCCGGTGACGTCGGCGAATTGATTGATGCGCTCCTGGGTCACCTCGACCGCTTCGCTCCATGGCCCGAACTCTTGGCTAATTTTGGCCCGCAGCGCGTCGATGTCATCAAACTTGATGTTATCCATGGCATGACCTCCAGCCCACCTTCGTAGGCTGCGTAGCAGAAGTGGTTCGAGAATTAAGGCTCGCTCCAAACCCGGGCGGAAACTATTTCTGCGGCCAGGCTCGCTCACACAACGTAAGGACCGGGCAAGGCGCTTCGTGAATGATCCGATCGCACACGGGATTGGTAAGCAGGTGCAGCCACCCGGGGTTGGCATGGGTCGCCATCACGACCAGATCGATGCTCAGCTCGCGGCAAGCGTTGACCACCTCTTCGGCCGCGTCACCCACGCGCAGAACGATTTTATACTCGACCCCTTGCAAACGCTCATGGCCGATCTTTTCCAATTCGCGCTCAGCCACCCGTTCGTCATGCTGGGGGCGGGCCGGTGCCCCAACCACTAGCGGATCGGCTGGCGCCACCACGTGCATCATAAAGACCGTGCCCTGGTTGCGCTGCGCAATCTGGCCCGCGGTGGTCAGAGCGTTGAGGAAAGACTCGTGAAACTCGATCGGACAAAGGATATTGCGTGCCTCGAATACCATTAGAGTACCTCTTAATGAGCAATGCTCGCCATCGCCTGCGTTAGCGATTAAGCTGGCGGTTCATGCTCGATACCGTTAGTGGCAACCCCGATCGATAACCTATTTCCGGTAAGAATTACAAATCTGACAACTTTGGAATCTGATTGTTGCTGATTGCCAGGTTGAAAGTAATGGCACGCTCCTGGCTTTCGATCCAGGTCGGACGTTGGAGAAGGATGGGCAGGATGAAAAGGATAAGGCTATGTCGAAAGTAATTTTAGCACTGCTCGTGGCAAGCGCGTTGTTCGCCGTCGCCGGCGCGCAGGGATGTGCCTCCGGACAACAAACTCAGACCACGGTTACGCGTAGCACCTCGCTGCCCGCGGACAACGGTTACAACGTTGACCAGCCAGCGCCTGAAACTACCACGACCACCACGACCACCACCTCGCGGCCCGATAGTCTGCTGGGCGCAACCGCGCACGCGGTGGCAACCGCTATCGAGCTGCCCTTTCGCCTGGTGGGTGACGCCATCGGGCTGATTTTGTGAGCGCAACTTGCGCAGGTCCCGGCTCAAGGCGCAGGCTTAGGGAAATTACCGCCGGAGCTGATGACGGAAACTTCGTTGTCCACCACTGCGCTGGGTACGCTTGGGAATCGCTTGCCGCGGTCGTTCTATGCGCGACCGGTACTGGTGGTGGCCCGTCAATGCATCGGCCAAATTCTGGTCCGGCGCAGCGCCGAAGGCGAAACCGCAGGGCGAATCGTGGAGGCCGAAGCCTACCGCGGCCCGCGCGATCTGGCGGCCCATAGCGCGCGTGGCCGCACGCGGCGCACCGAGGCGATGTTCGGGCCGCCGGGTCACGCCTACCTCTTTTTGCTTTATGGCCGCAGCTGGGCAATAAACTTGGTGACCGGCCAAGAGAATCAGCCGCACGCAGTGCTAATTCGCGCGTTGGAGCCCGTCCGCGGGCTCGATTTGATGGCGCGGCGGCGGGGTCGGCCGGCTCACTCGCGCGAGCTCTGCAATGGTCCGGGCAAGCTGACCCAAGCCTTGGCTATCGACGGCCGCGATTACGGGCGCGACTTATGTGGCGATGAATTGTACCTGCAAGCTGGATGGCACGGCAAAATCGCCTGCTCGGCCCGCATCAATGTGGCCTATGCCGGCGCGTGGGCCGACAAGCCCTGGCGCTTTTACGAGGTTGGCAACCGCTGGGTTTCGGTCCCGCCGCGTACTTGAAGTCAATTTTTTCGGTCGGTACAGAGGGCAAGCGATAATGCAATCCTCCGATCAGGTAATCGCAGTAATCGGCAATGGTGAAATGGGCAGCGCGGTGGCGCAGGTGCTGGTGCGCGCGGGCGCGCGAGTGCTGACCTCGCTGCGCGGCCGCGGCGAGGCCAGCCGGGCACGCGCGCAGGCGGCGGGCGCGCACGCTATAGACGACGACTGGGAATTGGTCAGCCAGGCCGATGTGATGCTCTCGGTGGTACCGCCAGGGCAGGCCAGGGCGGTAGCCGAGCGCTTTGTGGGGCCGCTCAGGCGCAAAGGCGCACCGACCCTGTATGCCGATTGCAATGCGATTGCACCCGCCAGCGCCCGTGCGATCGGCGAGCTGGTGACGGGCAGCGGGGCGAGCTTTGTCGATGCCTCGATTATCGGGCCGCCGCGGTTCGATCGCGCGCATCGAGGCTATGCCCGGATTTTTGCCAGCGGCGATGGCGTCGGCCAACTTGCCGCGCTGGGCGCGCGCTACGGCGTTGATGTTGTCGCGATGGAGGGTCCGCCAGGTGCGGCTTCGGCCATCAAGATGTGTTACGCCGGCCTGACTAAAGGATTGACCGCGTTGGGGGCGGCGGTGAGCGTAGCCGCGGCGCGCTATCAGGTGGAAGGGATGCTCGAGGCGGAACTGGAGCGCAGCGCCCAAGGCATCCTGCACCATCTACAAAGCACGATCCCGGCGGTGCCGCGCAAGGCTTACCGCTTCGTGGCCGAGATGGAAGAGATCGCCCAGACTATGGAACAGGCGCACACCGGGGCGACGATTTATGACGGCATGGCGCAGTTGTACGAGTTCGTCGCGCGCGCTTCAAGCGATCCGAAAGCCGCCAAGCTCGTCGAGCTGCTCCAGACATTTTTACGCCAATCTTGACCTGCGCGAGTCCAACGCTGGTTCGCTGGCTATCCAACCAGTAAAGGACTCAGCGGCAGGGTGGGCGGCGCAGTGGTTGAGCGGCCTAACAAGCGTTCTCAAGCCAATCTCGAGCTTTCAGGCTTGAGCCGCGTCGGCTTGCATCCCGAGCCGCCGCATCAGGCGATAGAGCGTGGTGCGGTCAATTCCCAGCGCGCGCGCCGCCTCGGCGCGGCTACCGCGGGCGGCCTTGAGGGCGTCGTTGATTCGGCTGACGGTAGCCTGATCCAGATGTTCCTGAAGGGTCAACCCGCTCCAGTCGCCCTGTATGGATGGTGGGCGTTCGGATTCCAGCATCAAGTCGGCGGGAGTGATTTCGTTGCCATGGGCCAAGACGACGGCCCGCTCGACCACGTTTTCCAGCTCACGAATATTGCCGCGCCAGCGATGAGAGAGCAGGGCCTGGGCGGCGTCGGGCGTGAAGCTTAGATGGCGTCCCTCGGTATCGGCATAGTGACGCAGAAAGTGATTAGCGATCGGCAGGATATCCGCGGTACGCTCGCGCAGTGGCGCCAGCGTGATCGGGATGACATTTAGGCGGAAGAACAGATCCTCGCGGAAATCGCCCGCCGCGACTTCCTGCTGCAGCACCCGGTTGGTGGCAGCGACCACCCGCACGTTCAGCTTGCGTGGTTTGGTCCCGCCCACCCGCAAGACCTCGCCCTCCTGCAGCACCCGCAACAGCTTGGCTTGAAAATCCAGGCTGATTTCGCCGATCTCGTCCAGAAACAAAGTTCCGCCCGTGGCCCGCTCGAAGCATCCGGCATGCTCGCCGGCCGCGCCGGTAAAGGCGCCTTTTTCATGGCCGAATAGCTCGCTCTCCAGCACTCCCGGGGCGAAAGCCTTGCAATTGACGGCAACAAACGGCTTGCCGACTCGATCGCTCCAATAGTGGAGCAGGCGTGCCACCAACTCCTTGCCGGTCCCGCTTTCGCCCTGAATCAACACGGTCGAGCGGCTGCGCGCCACCCGTCGTACCATTGTCAAAACGGTTTTGCTGTGTTCGCTTTCGGCGACAAAGGAATCCGGTGTGTAACGGCTCGCCACCTCGCTGCGCAAGTAGCGGTTCTCGCGCTCCAGCTCGGTCATTTTGAGCGCGCGCCCGACGGTGGCGCTCAGTTCTTCGCCGTTCACCGGCTTGGTGACGTAATCGAATGCCCCCTCGCGCATCGCTGCCACCGCTGAGGAGATGCTGCTAAAGCCGGTCAGTAGGATAACCGGCAGCCAGGGATCTTGGCGACGGATTTCGCGCAGCAATTCAAGGCCGTCCATCCCGGGCATCTTCAAGTCGCTTATGACGACGTCCGTGCCGCGCTCGCCCAGGGCCTCCAGCGCCGCTTTGGCGCTATTGCAGTGTTCGGTTTCCAGGCCCGCTTCGGCCAGCACGATCTCAGTTAACCGCGCGCTGGCCTCTTCGTCGTCGACAATCAGAATTCTTCCCGTCATGACCGGCTTGAAAAACTATGCAAGTCAGGGATTGAATAGCATAACCGATGAAATCCTAACAATATGTCGGTTTCTGCCAACAAAAAGTGTTTGGAGGTCGAGGTCCAGCCTGATTCGCTCACCCCAGGTCATGAACAGATGGCTAGGTTCGCCTCAGGCGGGGAAATAGATTGAGAGCATTGAGGTATTCGATATCTCGGAGGGTAGCGCGGCTCAAACCCAAGCTATCGAGCCCGGACAGCGTGCGATGGGCATTGCCCCAGGGAAAATCGGTGCCGAAAAGCACGTGTTGCGGGCTGGTGAATTTCAGCAAGGCGGCAAACGCGGGGCCGTTGGTGACGCTGGCGGTATCGAAATTCAGTCGATGCAATTCGTGCATCGGGCCATGCGGTAGCAGCGCCGCCAGTTTCTTGTTGCGTCCCTCGCTGGCGATTCGGTCGGCCAGGAAGGGCAAGGTGCCGCCGCCATGGGAAAAGATGAACTGAACGTTGGTGCAGCGAGTCAGGGTACCGGTGTAGAGCAAGCTGGTAATGGTACGGGTGGTATCGAAGGGATATTCCTCGATTGCGGTGGCCACCTGTGGCACTAGGGTGCTGCAGCACGGTGGGCGCCCCGGATGGACATAGACCACGGCCCGACGCCGATTGAGTTCGTCGAAGACCGGGGCGAACTGGGGCTCGCCCAGGTAATGGCCGGCATAGTCGGTGAACAGGCCGATACCATCGGCCTTGAGGACGTCCAGGCCGTAAGCAATCTCCTTGAGGCTACCCTCGGTATCGGGTAGCGGCAGAGTGGCGAAGAAGCCGAAGCGACCGGGATAATCCTGCACCATGCGCGCGCCATATTCGTTATACTGGCGGGCCAATTCGCGCGCCTGCTTGACGTCGCCAAACCAGATGCCGGGATCGATCGCCGACACGATCGCCATCCGCACCCCGTTGCGATCCATATCGTCGATCGAGCTTTGCGGGCTCCATTTCCAGCTCACCAGGTCCTTGCGATAACGGGCCACGTAGCTGGTTGGCAGCATGTGATGATGCACATCGATGATCCGCCGGCTGGGCCCACTGGCTGCCAGTGCCCCTGGGGCTAGCGCCGCCGCGCCCATCGTGGCCATCGCCGCCAGTAGGTCGCGCCGTGACCAAACCGCCCCGGCCAAGGGCCAGGCCCGGGTGTCGATGGGTTCTTGCTGCTCGCGTCGCGCCATCGGCCTTACTTGGCGTTAAGCGGGTTTGACGATGGGGCCGGCGCAGGTTCACGCTCCAGCGCCGGGGTCCCGCCCCAGGGATGCTCGGAGATGTCGAAGACAACGCCGTCGGGTCCGTGAAATTTGTACTCGAAGCCCGATTTGTCACCGGGCTCGGGTTTGAGGAAGCAGCGGGTGCCCATCGCTTCCAGCTTGTCCATGGTCTCGCGCACGTCCTCGACCAGGATGCCGAAATGATGCAGGCCGACGTAGTCCATGCCTTTGCCCAGCTGATCCGATTTGAACTTGAGCAGGGCTAGATTGAGCGAGCCGTCGGTTAGGAAGACGCCGGTTGCCAACGGGTTGTCGCGCCGCTCGATTTCCTGGAAACCGAAGGCCTGCTTGTAGAACTCGGCGGTGGCGACCGGATCGTTGGTGGCCAGCGCGATGTGTCGAATCTTCGCCATCACGCAATCTCCTTTGGAGCTAGCCTGTTGCTTGTCCAAGTCAGTGGTTCCCTTCCAGGGATGGTCGGTGAGGTCAAAAACGACCCCGTCGGGACCGCGAAACTTGTATTCGTAATTGAAATCGCCGCTACCGTCCTTGGGCGGCTCCATGAAGCAATGGATGCCGCGTGCCGCCAGCCGCACGCGCCAAGCCGCGACGTCGTCCACCAGCAGGCCGAAATGGTGCAAGCCGACGTAGTCCATCCCGCGGCCGAGCTGATCGGTGGAGAAGCGGATGAAGGCCAGGTTGAGGTTGCCGTCGGCTAGGAACACCGCATTGGGGCTGCGACTGACCTCGGCGAAACCAAAACCGTCGCGATAAAAGGCCGCGCTTGCCGCGGGGTCGTTGGTTGCCAACGCCAAATGTCTGATCGTTGCCATGGCCGCCTTCCTTCTGCGGGCTGGACTAGTTGGAACCGGTCGAGCCTAGCAGGTTGCCGCCCAAGCTGGGATGGCCGATAGTCTTGTCGCCGATTACGTTGATCACCGCCGGCTTACCCGAGGCGAAGGCGCGCTCCAGTGCCGGCACGATCTCGTCACCGCTCTCGACGTGCTCGCCATGGCATCCCATCTCGGCGAAGATCTTGTCGTAGCGAATGCCAGCCAGCATGTTGAAGGGTTCGGTACGATCCTTGAGCATCGGCATCGATTCGAAGCTTGGACCCCAAGAGCTGTTGTTCCAGATAACACAGACCACCGGCAGCTTGTAGCGGGCCGCAGTTTCCATATCGAAGCCGCCAATGCCGATGCCGCCGTCGCCGCTGACCACCACTACCTGCGCCCCCGGCCGCGCCAGTTGCACGCCGATCCCCATCCCTACTCCGTGGCCCACTGGAGCCAACGGCCCGGCATCGACGATTTGACCTGGAAAGCGCGCCGCCATCCATAAGCTCATATAGCCCGACAAAGTGAAGCTGTCGATGACAACGCTGGCGTTTTTATCCATCACCGTGACCAAATCGTTGGCCAGCCGGGCAGGGTGCAGCGGCGCGTGGTTACGAGCCTTGTCAACCTGCTCGACCAGAGCGCGTGTGAGATTGGCGCGCGCTTGGCCGACTTCTTTGGTCCAGGAGGAGTTGCGATTGTGGCTGAAATCCAGCTTGAGTTCCTTGATACGCTGGATCATCTGGCGTAGCACCAGTTTGGGATCTCCCACCACCGGCAGATCGACCGCGACCTGCCATCCGATCCGCGTCGGCGTGGAATCGACCTGAATATACTTCGCTTGATCGGTCCACGTTGGAGGTTGGCCAAAATGCTCGCCGCTCCAAAAGCGAAAGCCTATGGCCAGTACCACGTCGGCTCGTCCGGTGAAGGGCTTCTTGAATGCGCCCCGAATCGCCAGTGGATGCTCCTCGGAGAGCGCCCCCTGGCCGGCACGCCGGGTATAGGCGGGAATTCCGGTCAGCTCGACGAACTCCCGCAGTTCGGGACCGGCTTGCGACCAAAACAGCCCGTCCCCGCCCGCGATCAGCGGCCGTTGGGCGGCGGCCAGCATCTCCAAGGCGCGATCGATTTTGGCCGGATCGGCACTGGTGCGCAAATCGTCGGCGGTGAAGCGGCTGGCGCCCTTGCGCTGGCGCTCCTCCTCGCCCTGGGCATACAGCACGTTTTGCGGAATCTCGACCAGCGCCGGCCCTTGTGGTGGCGCAATCGCTTCGCGGAAAGCGGTGCGAACGTCGAACTCAATCGAACTCCAATCGGTCACGCGCTTGGTGTACTTGGAAAAGCTCCTGACTACTTCCGAACCGTAGGCCTCCTGAAACGAGCCCAAATGGTCCTCGGTGTGAGGATGCTGGCCGGAGATGCAGACCACGGCGCTGCCGGTGAGGCCGGCCAGGCACAAGCCGGTGACCGCATTGGTCAGGCCGCAGCCGGCCGTGACCATGCATACACCGGGTTCGCCGGTGATGCGGGCGTAGGCGTCGGCGGCATAGGCGGTGGCCTGCTCGTGCCGCATGTGAATCATCTTAATTTCGTTGCTGCGCAGGTTGGCCAGGATTGGGAACAGATGGCCGCCGTTGATGGTGAAGCAATACTTGACCCGATTCTCGCGCATCACGCGCGCCACCAGCGCGCCGCCGTCGCTCCTGGGCATGACTACCTTCCTCTTCGCGTGGAACTTGAGCCGCCGCGCGCCAATTCACCGCCGCGCTGCTTGCTGAATGTCCTATACCACAGGGCCGTGAACAACAGAAAAGGCAGAAAGCACGGCTGCGGGCAGGCTGGCGCCGCTTAAGGCGACAAAATTGCGCCGGACACCGAAGCGTCTTTTTTCGACAGCAGAGCCATAGGTAGCTCGACACAATTCGCGCTGCCGTCCAGGGCGGCGAATGCGATGACCATCGATCGGTTTACTAGCCTGCTGGAGTTGGCGTTGTTGTTTGCAGTCGTTTGGGAACGGCGGATACGCCATCGCACGGCAAGTTTTCCCTTGGTTCCTGCTCTGCTGCTGGCACACGTCGCTCTGTTCGGCTTGACTACTTTCTTTTACCGCGACGAATTAATGGCCTTGATGGGAGAGCGGACTCTGGATTACGCCTCCTGGCTGGTCCTGGCGGGCTTGAGCGCGATGGTCCTGGCCTATGAACTGCCGCTGCTTCAATTGACCATGCCATGGTTGCCAGGCTTGTCCATTAGCTGGCGGCGCGATCCGCGGGGCACGCTTTTCATTTTTTTGGCGATTGGGCTGACGGCCGCCACCTTGCAAACCGTGGGTGTGCCTCGCACATTGGCTGGCCTGCTGATGGTCGGGGTAATTTTGAGTTTTTTTGCCCTGTCGGCGCTGTGGCTCTTGGAGTTTCGCGGCGAGTTGGCCCGCGGCTGGCCACGTCCGGGGCTGTGGCTGGCCACCGCCTTGCTAGTGGGTTTGGAAATGGTCCAAGGCTATCTGGCCACTCCCGCCACCTACGTGATTGTTATCCTGATTGCTTATCTGCATGTGCGCCGGCGCATCCCCTGGGCTACCCTGCTAGCCCTGGTGCCGTTACTGGTGCTGCTTACCGGAATCAAAGGAGTATTTCGGCAGGCCTTACCGGGTTGGGAGCGGGCCTCCACCGCGGCGAAGCTGGAAGCTTATGCGCTTGCCGCGCGGAGCACCTGGGATGATCCAGCGTTGTACGACCAATGGCGCGCGCTGATGTCGCGCATGAGCGATATTAATATTTTCGCCGTGGTAATCGAGCAGACTCCACGCGAGGTGCCCTACTGGAAGGGCCAGAGTTACTGGTTGCTCGCGTGGAGCTTGGTGCCGCGCTTTCTGATGCCCGGTAAACCCCTGCTGTTCGCGGACTTTGGCCAACGCTACGGCATCGTCGCTCGCTACGACGACCACACCGCGATCAATTTTCCGATGCTGGTCGAATTTTATGCCAACTTCGGCATCGCCGGCGTGGTGATTGGCATGTTCATGGTCGGCATGCTGTGCCGAGTGCTGGAAGAGATGTTCGTCGATGCTCCCTATTCGGATGCGGCTTTCGCACTGCAGAGCGCGCTGCTGGTGCAATTTCTGTGGGCGGTGGAGCTGGCCTTGGAAACCAGCCTGGGCGCCTTGATCCAGCATCTGCCCGTTCTGCTCGCGATTGTGGCGCTAAGCGGGCTGTGCCGCATCCGCCTGCGCTCACCCTTCGCCTCGTAAGAACTATAGCTGGGCTTGCCCTTACGCCGCCCCGCCCCGCTCTCGGAGGATAGTGGCGATGATATATAATCCTGTCGATGGACGAGCGTCGAGCAGACCAGGCACCTAAATGGCTGGACTCCGCTGATGACCGCAAAATTGCGCCGCCAACGGCCCTGCCGCGCGAGGTCGGGCGCTCCTATCAATCCCTGATCGATTATGGCCAGACCCAAGCGGATCCTAGCCCCCAAGGTGAGCCGCCGAGCGATGGGCTGGCGCGCAAGCTGGAACAGGTGCCGTCCGACCCCGGGGTGTATCTGTTGCGCGATCGGGCGGGCAAGGTGCTGTACGTGGGCAAGGCCAAATCGCTGCGCTCGCGGGTGCGCGCCTATTTCCGCGAGGGCGGCGACACCCGCTTTCAAGTCCGCTTCCTGATGGCGCGCGTGCACGACTTCGACACTTTGGTCACTGCCAGCGAAAAAGAAGCGCTGATTCTCGAGAACAACCTGATCAAACAGTACCGGCCGCGCTACAACATCAGGCTCAAGGACGACAAGTCCTATCTCAGCGCCAAAGTCACCAAACATGCCTGGCCCAGAATCACGGTAACGCGTCAGATCGTGAAGGACGGCGGGCTTTACTTCGGTCCCTTCGGCTCCGCCGACGGCCTGCGCGAGACAATCGACGTAATTCGCAAAGTTTTTCCGCTGCGCACTTGCTCCGACACCGTCTTTCGCAATCGCTCCCGTCCGTGCCTGGAATATCAGATCAAGCGATGCCTGGGGCCGTGCTGCCTGGCGGTGGATCGCGCCGAATATCAGCGCCATTTGGATGCCGCCGTAATGCTGCTGGAAGGGCGCGACCGTGACTTGCTCAAAGCTTTACGCGAGCAGATGCGGGCCCACGCCGAGCGGCTTGAGTTCGAACACGCCGCCCGCCTGCGCGACCAGGTGCGGGCGATCGAGAAGACGGTCGAGCGCCAGACCGTGCTCCATCACTGGGGCGGCGACCAGGACGTCTTCGGCCTCTATCGGGAGGGTGGCTTTATCGAGGCGCTGGTCCTGATGGTGCGCCGGGGCAAGCTGACCAGCTCGCAAAGCTGGAGCTTCGAGGATCTGGAATTCGCCGATGAAGACGTGTTGGCCGATCTGCTGACCCAGTTCTACAGCGGTGGGCGCTATCTGCCCGATGAAATTCTGCTCCCGGTCGCTTTGGAAGACGCTCCGGCGCGTGCCGAACTACTTTCCGAGCGGCGCGGGCGCAAGGTAACGCTCGGCGTGCCACGGCGCGGCCCCAAGCAGCGGCTGCTGGAGATGGCTAACGAAAACGCCCGCCAGAGCTTCGCCGCGCGCCGCGACAGCGACCAGACGCGTGAGCGGATGTTGGAGGAACTGCGCACCAAGCTCCATCTGCGCAACAGCCCCAAGCGAATCGAGTGCTATGACATTTCCAATCTGCAAGGGGCGATGGTGGTGGCATCGCAGGTAGTGTTCGACGAAGGCCTACCCTGCAAGGCACTTTATCGGCGCTATCGGATGCGCACGGTGGAGGGGCAGGACGATTTCGCCAGCATGTACGAAGTCCTCAGCCGCCGGCTGCGGCGGGCGCGGGAGGAACAGGAGTATCCCGACCTGATGGTAATCGACGGTGGCAAGGGACAACTTAACGTCGCCCTGGAAGTGCTGCGCGAATTCGAGCTGGCGACCCAGATCGACGTCATCGGTCTGGCCAAGCAGCACGTGCTCAACGATCCGCGCGCACCCAAGGTGGTCAAATCCGAGGAGCGGGTGTTTTTACCCAATCGCAAGGATCCGGTTGTGCTCAAGCCCAACTCCAACGCACTGTTCCTGCTGGTACGGCTGCGCGACGAGGCGCACCGTTTCGCGATTACCTACAACCGCGAGCTGCGCTTGCGCGCCCGGCTGCGCACGATTCTTGCCGATGTAGAGGGAATCGGACCGGTGCGCGCGCGCGCCTTGCTGCGCCATTTCGGCAGTCTCAAACGCATTCGCCAAGCGTCGGTCGAACAACTGGCCGAGGTGCGTGAAATCAACCGCGAGCTGGCGCAGGCCGTGCAACGCCATTTGCAGGCGATGAGCGCCATCCTGGATCGGGAGGAGCAGGCCGAGGCTATCGTCCCCCAGGAAGTCGACGAGTTGGCGGGAAAAGCCGGCGAGACGATGCAAAGCGACGGAGAATTGCCCCCTGATGATGATATTGCCGCCGACGACTTGGCCGATGAAGCGGCAGCCAAGACGGGGAATTTACCCAGGGACGAGCCGGTCTAATGGCAGGGCAGGGTGCGTTGCCACCAAGCCCGGGCGGTCTGATGCGCAGCGGACGGGCGTTGTTTCACGATCCGCTGAGCTACATGATGGCGACCTGGCGCGAATACGGCGACGTGGTCGGCTATCGGCTGTTGCGTCAGCGCTTTTACCTGGTGGCCCATCCCGAGGCCATCAAGCACGTTTTACAGGATAACAATCGCAACTACGACAAGAACAATCTCGATTATCGCGTTCTCAGGCAGCTCCTGGGCGCGGGGCTGTTGACCAGCGAGGGTGACTTCTGGTTACGCCAGCGCCGGCTTATTCAGCCGATGTTTCATCGCGAGCGGGTTATGGGTTGGGGCAACCTGATGAGCGAGAGCACCCTGGCCATGCTCGCGGATTGGCGCCAGCGGGCGCAAAGCGGGCAGCCATTGGACGTTGCGGCCGAAATGGGGCGCTTGACTTTGAAAATCGTCGCCCGCGCCCTCTTCAGCTTCGATATCGAGCGCCACGCTGACAGCGTTACGAACAACCTGGCAATCGCCAACCGCCATTTTGGCCGGCTTAGCCTGATTACCGTGCTGCTGCCATTTTTTCCGACTCCCGAAAACCTGCGCTTCCAAGCTGCGGTGCGAAAACTGGACCGGATCGCGCGCGAGCTTATCCGCGCACGCAGAGCCGACGGTGGCGCGCAGGACGATCTGCTGGCGGTGATGCTAGCGGCACGCGACGAAAGTGGACGTCCCGCGATGAGCGAACGGCAACTGCGCGACGAATTGCTGACTCTGCTGCTGGCTGGCCACGAAACCACCGCCAACGCGTTGGCGTGGACCTGGTTTCTACTCGCGCGCAATCCCGAAGTTGAAGCCAACCTGCACGACGAACTGGATGGGGTGCTGGGTGGGGCGCTACCGACGACGGCCGATTTACCGCGCCTGCCGTATACCAGGATGGTGATCGAAGAATCGATGCGGCTGTATCCTCCAGCCTGGGGCGTCTCCCGCCATGCGGTCGGGGACGACGAAGTGGGAGGCTTTTATCTGCGCAGGGGAACCAATGTTTTTCTGTGCACCTATATCACCCATCGCCATCCCGAGTATTGGCCCGAACCCGAGCGCTTTGAGCCCCGCCGCTTCGAGAGTGCGCAAATCGAGCGGCGCCCACGCTACGCCTATTTCCCCTTCGGCGGCGGGCCGCGCCTGTGTATCGGCAACCAGTTCGCGCTGGTAGAAGCGCAGATGGTCCTGGCCACAGTGGCTCAGCATTACCGGCTGCGACTCGTCCCCAACCATCCAATCGAGCCGCAGCCCCTGGTGACTCTGCGCCCGCGCTATGGCGTGCTGATGACGCTACACCCGCGCCGTTGAGGGCTCGGGAGCCAAACCTCAGTCGTGCTTGCCCACTCCCACCGCGCGCAGCAGACGGGTGAGCGGATCGAAGTAGCGATCCACGACTCGCTCCTTGAGCGGGATGATCGCGTTGTCGGTGATGTGGATCTCCTCGGGACACACCTTGGTGCAACACTTCGTGATATTGCAGTAGGCCAGCCCTTCGCTCTGGCGCAGGTCCGGCAGCCGGTCCGCGACGTCGGCCGGATGCATCTCCAGGGCGGCGGTGAAGGTCAGCAAGCGAGGACCCACGAATTCATCGTGCAGATGATGCTCGCGCAGGACATGGCAGACGTCCTGGCACAGGAAGCATTCGATGCACTTGCGAAATTCCTGGACCCGCTCGACGTCGTCCTGAGCCATCAGCCAAGTGCCGTCGGGGTTGTCAGGCGGGCGCATCTTGAGCGGCTTGATAGTCAGCTTGGCTCGCATATTCCAGGAAACGTCGGTGACCAAATCCTTGATCAAGGGAAAGGTCTGGAGCGGCTCCACCGTCACCGGCTGCTCCAGCGGCAGGGTATTAAGTCGCGTCATGCACATCAGACGGGGCTGACCGTTGATTTCCGCCGAGCAGGAGCCGCATTTGCCTGCCTTGCAGTTCCAGCGGACCGCCATATCCGGGGCCTGTTCGGCCTGGATCTGATGGATCGCGTCGAGCACCACCATTCCTTCGGAAAGCCGCGCCGAGTAATCGCGGAACTGACCGCCCTGGGCGTTGCCGCGCCAGATTCGAAACGTCGCGCTGTCGCTCACTTTTGTTGATCCTCGATGATTTGCTGTAGTTCGCTCGGCAAGGCTGCCCGCTGGACCAGCGTCAGCGCCATTTTGTCGCCATCCTTGCGGATAACGGAGTTGACTTTTTCCAACTCGGGGTCTCGCTGCTGATAGTCTTCGCGGAAATGGCCGCCGCGGCTTTCCTTGCGCGCCAGCGCGGCGTGGCAGATAGCCTCCGACACGGTTAGCAGGTTGTGCAGGTCCAGAGCGGTGTGCCAGCCGGCATTGTATTGCCGGTTACCCTCGACCTGGACGTGTTGGGCGCGCTCGCGCAATTTGGCGATGATCTCCAACGCCTGCTGGATCTCGGCTTCACGCCGGACAATTCCCACCAGATTCTGCATCGTCTGTTTGAGCTCGCCCTGTAAGGCATAGGGCGATTCGGCCTTGCCCGCGACCGGCTCGAAGGGACGCAGCGCCCGCGCCGTCAGCGCGTCGATCTGGGCTTCGTCGGTCTTGACCGGGCCGTTCTCGGCGGCGAAGCGCGCGGCAAAGTCGCCCGCCCGCTTGCCGAAAACCAGCAGGTCGGAAAGCGAATTACCACCTAGCCGATTGGCACCGTGCAGGCCCGCCGCCGCTTCGCCGGCGGCGAACAAGCCGGGCAGGGTGGACATCTGAGAGTCGCCGTCCACGCGAATTCCACCCATGATGTAATGGGTGGTAGGCCCCACTTCCATCGGTACTTTGGTGATGTCGATATCGGCCAGCTTGAGGAACTGATGGTACATGCTGGGCAGTTTGCGCTTGATGTACTCTTCGTGGTTGGGCAGCTTCTCCTTGAGCCAGGAGACGTCCAGGAAGACCCCGCCGTGAGGCGAGCCACGCCCCTCGCGAATCTCGCGCACGATACAGCGGGCGACGTGATCACGGGTCAAAAGCTCGGGCGGTCGGCGCGCGTTACGATCGCCCTGCGTATAGCGCCAGCCCTCTTCCTCGTTATCGGCGGTCTGATGGCGGTAGGCCTCGGGAATATCGCCGAACATGAAGCGTTTGCCGTCTTTGTTACGTAGCACCCCGCCGTCGCCGCGCACCCCCTCGGTCACCAGGATGCCGGCCACGCTGGGCGGCCAGATCATTCCAGTGGGATGGAACTGCACGAATTCCATGTCCATCAGCTCGGCCCCGGCGGCATAGGCCATGGCTTGCCCATCGCCGGTGTATTCCCAGCTATTGCTGGTAATCTGATAGGCGCGGCCCACTCCACCGGTTGCCAGTACCACAGCTTTGGCGCGAAAGAGGTGGAAGTAGCCGCGTTCACGATCGTAGGCGTAGGCGCCCGCTACTCGCCCGCTATCGGTGAGCAAGCCCACCACGGTGAATTCCATGTGAACCTGGATGCCGCGATGAATGCCGTAGTCTTGCAGCGTGCGAATCATTTCAAGCCCGGTGCGATCACCCACGTGGGCCAAGCGTGGGTAGCGATGGCCGCCGAAGTTACGCTGCAAGATGCGACCGTCGCGCGTGCGATCGAAGACCGCGCCCCAGGCTTCCAGCTCGCGGACCCGATCGGGCGCTTCCTTGGCGTGCAGTTCAGCCATCCGCCAGTTGTTGACGTAGCCGCCACCGCGCATCGTATCGGCGAAGTGCACCTTCCAATTATCGCGGTCATCGACATTGGCCAAGGCCGCCGCCACTCCGCCTTCGGCCATCACGGTGTGGGCCTTGCCCAAGAGCGATTTGCACACCAGGCCGACCTTGGCCCCGGCGGCCGAGGCGGCGATCGCGGCGCGCAGGCCGGCGCCGCCGGCGCCGATCACCAGCACGTCGTAATCGAGGCTCTCGTACTGGGCCATCAGAATATCCTCCAATCGACCCAGATCCCCATCGAACACAAGCGGATGTACAGGTCGGTGAACGCGACAAAGCACAGGCTGGGCCAAGCCCATCCCATGTGCCGGCTATTAAAGAAATTGGCGCAGCTCCAGCATTTAAGCCGCAGTGGATGCTCCGACATGCGGTCCAGCCGCCCGCCCAGTAGATGGCGCAGGGAGTGGCAGCCGAAGGTGTAACCCGCCAGCAGCACCACATTGACGATCAAAATGATGGAGCCCACCCCCACTCCAAAGACTTGGCGACCGGTGGCCGGATCGGTGAACCACAGTCCATTCCAAGCATCGTGGCCGAGGATTACAAGGAAAATCAGGGCCAGATACATGAAGTAGCGATGCACGTTTTGCAGGATGAGGGGAAATGAGGATTCGCCGTGGTAATGGACACGCGGCTCGCGCACGGTACACGAGGGTGGGTCGGCCCAAAACGCCTTGTAGTACGCCCCCCGGTAGTAGTAGCAGGTAACGCGGAAGCCGGCCGGCGCCCACAAGATCAAAATCGCAGCCGAAAAAGGCAGCCAGCCTGGCCACCAGGCGGGTTTGCCACCAAACCAGGCGTAATGGGGGTTGCCGAACAGTTCAGGCGAGTAGAAGGGCGAGAGATACGGCCCGAAACGATAATGGTTCCCCTGTAGCGCCGCCCAGGTGGCGTACACTACGAACGCGCCCAGCAGCACGAACACCACCAGCGGTTGCACCCACCACATATCGCGTCGTGCGGTCATTCCGGAATGGGTGCGCACTACCGCTTCCACTGTTTGCGCCATAGCTACCTCGCTGCGGGGCTTACGGATCGCGCGCAGCATAGCGCGGGCAAGCCCGATTTCCAAATACCTCAGCTAATGCTGTGAGACTCTGACTATCATTTTGGCTTACATCACAAGATGAGAGAACCCCACCGCCCACTAAGCCGCGGGCTCAAATTGAGCCTTCCATCAATTCCACCACTTCCTTGAGCGCGCGATCCAGCGAGTAAAATTTCATCAACTGGTCGCGACCCCAGGCCATTGGCACCGAGTCCACCATGATAAGGCGCGCCAAGCGGCGCGAATTGTTTTGCGCGGCCTCGACCCGCTTGCGATCGCGCCGCTCGAACAGGCGCAGGGCGTAGTCGACGTGGGCGGCGTCCACCCGGGTCAACTCATCGGCCAGCGCCGCCGCCGACAGCATCGCCATCGAAGCCCCGACCCCGGCAGTGGGTAGGAAGGCTGCCGCGCTGTCGCCCAGAAGGCTGACGCGACCGCGACACCAATGGGCGCTGCGGCAATCATGCAGATCCCAGATGAAGGGGTTTTGGCTAGCCTCGATCGCGGCCAGCGCTTCCTGCGCCAGGCCGGCGCTCATCTTGGTGCGCAGCTCGCGAGCCAAAGTGCGATGGTTGCTGGCTTTTACGATCGTCCTGGGGGCGCCAAAAAAGATTCCGAAACCATCACGCACTGGATAGATCCCCAAAAAACGGCTGGCTCCCCAATACTCCGCACTGGCCGTGGGCGCCATCAGCCCGGGCGGGGCCCATGCCAGCCAACAGCCCCATTCGCTGTCCCAGTAGGCGTATTCGCTGGGCGCCAAAAGCTGCTGGCGTAGCGCAGAATTAATTCCATCGGCGCCCACGACCAGATCGAACCCTGCCGCGGAGCCGTCGCTGAAGCTGACCTCCACGCTGCCCCCCTGCTCTCGCATCGAGGCTACCGTCGCATCGAACACGATGGTGGCCTCGGGGGCGCCCGCGCGCAGCACCTCCAGCAACTCGTGCCGGCGCAATCCCAGAATGGGGCCATAGCGATCGACCAGACTGCGGAGGTCGAAGCGGTGAATGGTCTCGCCCCGCCCGTTGCCCAGTTGGTAGTCGTGAAAGGGCTGACTGGTGGCGAGTAGGCGATCGTACAGGCCCAACCCATGAAGAACTCTACTGCCGAGCGGATAAAGCGCTATGTTGTAGCCACCCTCGCTCAGATCGCGCGCGCGCTCCACCAGCACCGGACGCTCGCCGCGCTGGCGCAAGAGTGCGGCCAAGGTCAATCCGGCCACGCCAGCCCCCACGATCAATGTGCGTATTCGTCCCTCGCAGTCACGCCGCGTTTGTTCGGCTATCGTGGCCATCGCCTCACACTCCCTTCAAAACCAAATTTCGACAAAGTTTCGGCGAGGTTACGCCTGAGGCCGCATGCTGAGAAGAGAAGACGCGGTTGAAGTTACTCGCGAGCTTGCCGAGCATTCGAGATTTGTGCCCTCCTGCTGGCCCCGTAGCGCCGACCCCGCCGCTCGGCTACGCTCTCTTGCACTGTGCGGGCCCAGGAGGCCAGCCACCACCAGATGGATCATGGTTGTAAGCGCGGCTCGCAGGATCTGCCGGCAGGCAATCGCCCGCCGATACTGGCACGATCGGCCTGAATGGCT
>DATGLK010000108.1 GCA_035294265.1 Candidatus Binataceae bacterium | reverse complement strand
CTGCATGGTATTAGACCGCGTATAAAAAACAAGGTTGGATCGCGCGCGCTGTGGCGCAACGCAATCGACCGCGCGGACATTCTCCAGCCGGTATTAGAAAAGCCAGCCAGAGTCGGAGGAGGGACCGAACAGGGCGCCGATAAATTTCTCCAATTCCAGATTGAACTTGAAAATGAGCTGATCCGAACCCCCGGTCAGCCCAATTCCTGGACCAATGTTGTACTCAATCCGATCCAGTTCGCCCCATAATACGGGAAAAACGTAATGCTCCTGCATCGGCAACGGTGGCGTGTCGTCCATCAGGCCGGGAGCGCCGTAAAACTCAAGCCCCGGAGAGAGGTAGCGCAACCAGCGATAATAAAGCCCGCTGGCATAGCCAAAGTTGAAGCCGCGATTGCGATCCACGCCCGAAAAGATGGTTTTTTCAAAGATCGGATTGACCACCAGTGAAAACGGCCCCAAATCTTTCTCCGCGATCGGGCGCAATTCCAACTCCAGTTGATCGTTGTCGAACTGCGGAGTCTGGTGCCATTCCAATTCGGTGTACCAGCCCAAGTCCACCGGCAGCACGCCTTCGTCGAATAGCCGTCCGCGCAAACGGTATTTCGAGCCTGCGTACCAGAACCCGTGGCCGCGCGGGAGCGCAAAATTGAGGTATGCCGCGGCCTCGACCCGATCGGTCAGGCCGTAGGTAAACTCGTACTGGTTGTACCACATCGATTGACTGGGAAAGGTGCCAGCGGCGGTGCCTTCACCCCCCTGATTGTGCCCTTTGATCGAAACCGCGTTGTCGGTCTCCAGCTCCAGCACGCCGCGCGGGGTGGTGGCATAGGGATAGACCTCGAATTCCCAGGGGTCGACTTGCGCCCGGGCCGCTGTCGGCCACGCTACCCCCAGCGTCAGAAGGATAGCGCCGGTCCATCCCACATACGAATACGGTCCCATTTCCACTCCCTATCTGAACTTTGCTGCTGCACTGTCCCGTGGAGATCTTGTGCCGGTTGAGCACTTCGCGATCGCACAAACCGGTACCGGATTGGTGGGCGGGCGGCTCGCTAAAGTTACTTTTACTGCGCAGTCCACTGAGCTAGTTGGCGGGCTCGGCGAGCAGTGCAGAATTCACCCAGCGCTCGATTTGGGCACGCTGAGGGGGATTGAGAGCGGCCTCCGGATGCATAAAAACATAGCTCCTGGGCGGCATCCTGCCGCTGTGCACCACCCGCCCGATCCACTCCAACTTGTGCCGGCGAGTGGCGGAGGAGTAGCCACCCCAGCGCGAGAAATTCAGTTGTTGGCGCCCCAAGCGCACGTCGCGTTCGATCAGCCACGACAGCGGAGCGACGGCACTATACCAAGGCCAGCGCGTGCGATCGGAATGGCAGTCGTAGCAAGCGCGCTCCAAAATCGCCTGCACCGGTGCGGACGTCTGCAGGACGGAAGTAGGTGTAGGCACCCCACTCGCTCCGGCCAGCAGCATCGTTGCTGGGAAGGAGGCCGTCAGCAGCACCGTTGCCGCGGCGATTTTTATCCTGCCCATCGCGCGCGTTCCGGCTTAATTATTGGTTTTGCCGGGCGATTTAGCGGGCGACGATGGTCCCTTGAGGCACGTCCTGATGGAAATCGTCGTAAAAATCGTATTTACCCGAGCTTAAGGCGGGCAGCCGCACGCTGATCGCTTGGCCCGGCTCGATTGCCCGTTCGCGATTTAGCTTGAAGCTTTCGAACTCTATCGTCTCCCTGCTGGCGTTCATCACTTTGATGGTCAGCGGGCGGCCGGCAGGTACAGTTACCGTCAGCGGGCTAAAGCTGTGATGGTCGTAGCGCAATTGGATTGGCTCTGAATCAGTCGCCGCAGCCGCCGCGGGAATCACAGCGGCCAGCGCCAGCATCGTCAAAGGAACTAGAGCAAAGCGTAAACAGGGCATCGGCTGAAGGATCCTCTTCATGATATTGAAACCTAATCTCAATTGAGATTAATTCTCAATATCGCACCCCCGCGCTTGCGTCAAGTCCCTGCGGCGCCCTCTGTAAATTTTTTTTGGGTTTTCTGATTACCACCGCGATCGGCGATATACACCCGTGCGGCCGAAAAGAAATGGGCACCGTACAAATTCCCCCTCCCTCCCCCTAGGTGCGAGGGAAAGGGGGGCCAAAACCCAACTTAGCGGAGCTCATTCAGTGGCGAAGCGTCACGCGCGCTGTCCAAGCGCTGGTGGCACTGGTAACGATACTAGTAACGATAATAGTAGGGATGCCAAGCTTGGGCATTACCGACCAGATAGCCGCCGCCGGCTCCCAGCAAGCCGCCCACGATCGCACCCGTGCCGGGCGCACCAGCGGCAGAACCGAGCAGCGCACCACCGCCCGCGCCCAACGCGCCACCGATCAAGGTATCGGTTGCGCGCGGCCCCATCGGCGGTCCGTAGCATCCCAGCACTGAGAGCGTCATCAACGTCGCCAGCACAATTGCCCCAATTCGGCCCGCGCGAAGCGCTTCGACTGCGCGCCGAGGGCGGAGGTTTGCCCAATCCCGTTTCAGCTCCTGTGTAGCTGTCCTCATGGCCGTCACTCCCTATCCTGCTGGCTTTGACGCAAAGCAGTGGGACTTCGTTTACCCCGCTTTCAAAAAGGTCGAGATCCAGGGACCTTCCTTGACAGCCACGCGTCCGAGAGAGAGAGATTGTAGGCGTACTTAGCCGAAGCTAAACTTGCGGATTCGTAAGGCGCGTCGCGCGACGGCAGCGGACGGCGGAACGCATAGCCGCAGGTACTGGATCGGGCGCCTGAACCAGGGGTCGCAGACCCGCGAATCGCGCCGCCCTTTTGAGGGCCCAAATTACCCAGAGCGCCGGAGTTCGGCCGCAACCAGAGAGGGGTGCAGGAATGGCAAGTCTAGTCAGTATCGGGCAGGCCGTGGGGCATGTCGAAGGGCCCGCCAAGGTTACCGGTCATACCCTGTACAGTGCTGACGTTATCCTGCCTGGGATGGCGTGGGCCAAATGTCTGCGCAGCTCTTTTCCTCATGCCCGGATCAAATCGATCAACACCGCGCCCGCCCGCGCGCTGGCCGGCGTCCATGCAGTGGTGACCGGAGCGGACTTACCCGATGTGCGTATCGGCCGCTTCTACCTGGATATTCCCCTGCTGGCGCGAGACAAGGTGCGCTTCGTGGGCGAGAAAGTCGCCGCTGTGGTCGCGGACACCCCGGAAATCGCCGAAGCCGCGCTGCGTCTGATCGAAGTCGAATATGAGGAGCTGCCGGCGGTCTTTGACGCACTGGAAGCGATGAAGCCTGGAGCGCCGATACTTCACGATAGCGCGCCAGCCCATCCCAAGCCGCCCGCTGGCCATGAGGAAGTGCATATCAGCCCACCGATTCCCAATGTTTTGAGCCAGGTCTTCTACCGCCATGGCGACATCAAGGCGGGATTTGCCCAAGCGGCACGCATTTTCGAGCACGTGTTTTATGTGCCGCCGGTCCATCAGGGCTATATCGAGCCGCACGCCTGCGCGGTGGGTATCCGGCCCGACGGCAAAATCGATGTCTGGCTGTCCAACAAGATGCCCTTCGTGGCCCGCCATCAACTCGCTGTGGCCTTCGACGTGCCCGACGAACGGATTCGGGTAAACGCCGTCTCGATCGGGGGCGATTTCGGCGGCAAGGGCTCTTTGATGGATACAGCGCTGTGCTACTACCTGGCCAGCCGTTCGCACCGCCCGGTCAAGATGGTGATGAATTACACCGAGGAACTGATGGCGGGAAATCCGCGTCACACCGGTCATTTCATCTTCCGCACCGGGGTGGACAGCGCCGGACGAATTACCGCGCGCTACGCCCGCACATTGTTCAATTGCGGCGCCTACGGCTCCTTCATCCCGGCCCATACCCTGCATGGCGCCCATCATGCCGGCGGTTCCTATCGCATCCCCAATATCGAGATCGAATCGCTGCGGGTTTACACCAATACCGTACCGCGCGGCCATATGCGCTCGCCCGGCGCGCCGCAAACGATTTTCGCGGTCGAGACCCACATGGACATGATCGCGGCGGAATTGGGCATGAACCCAATGGATTTCCGCCGCCTCAATGTTTTGAGCGAGGGCGATGTGGCGCCGCTGGGCGAGCGCTGGCGCCATGTCGCCGGCAAGGAGACCCTCGAAGCAGCGGCCAAGGCGGCCGGGTGGGGCACGCCCAAAGGCAAAAACGTCGGGCGCGGGGTGGCGATGTACGACCGCCCGCCAGGGGCCAACGGACAATCCACCGCGACCGTCACCGTCGACGCCAAGGGGCGGGTCACGCTGCTGACCGGCGCGCCCGATACCGGCACCGGCTCCTATACCGTGCTGGGTCAGCTTGTGGCTGAGGAGCTGTGCGTGCCGCTGTCCCAGGTCAGCGTGGTGCATGGTTCCACCGATGAGGCGAGCTGGGAACAGGGACCCGGCGGCAGTCGCTTCACCCACACCGGGGGCAAGGCGGCCTACGAAGCCTGTCAGAAGGTTCGCCAGGCGTTGTTAGAACTGGCAGGCGAACATCTGGGATGCACCGCCGCGCAGGTGAGTCTGAAGGCGGCCCAATTCTCCACGCCCGAGGGCAAGAGCGTCAGCTTGGCGGGGCTGATGGAGTGGGCGGCAGCGAAGGGCAAGGCACCCGTCAGTGGCGCCGGGGTGTACAATCCCGCGCCCGTCGATGTTACGGCTTTTGCCGCCCAGATAGCCGAGGTTGAGGTCGACCCCGAAACCGGCCAGGTCACGCTGCGCAAGCTGGTAACGGCGCACGACGTCGGCACGATTATCAATCCGCTGACCCATCAAGGTCAGATCGAAGGCGGCGCGGTGCAGGGGATCGGCCAGGCCCTGATAGAGCATCTGGTGGTGCGCGACGGCCAAGTGACCAACGTCCATTTGGGCGATTACAAGCTGCCTACCGCCAAGGATATTCCCGAGTTGCAAACCGTCCTGGTCCCCACCGACAGCGGTCTGGCACCGCATCAGGGCAAGGCAATCGGTGAGCATTCCAATGTCTCGACGCCTGCCGCGATCGCCAATGCCGTTTACGATGCGGTCGGAGTGCGGCTGATGGACTTGCCGATCACGGCCGAAAAGGTCTATGCAGGGCTGCGTGCCAAGGAGAGCCATCAATGAAGAAAATTTCGCTGCGGGTAAACGGCCAGGCGCAAAGCCGCGAAGTCCCCGACAATCGGCTACTAATTGATTTTTTGCGCTACGACTTGGCCTTGACCGGAACCAAGGAAGGCTGCAGCGTGGGCGTGTGTGGCGCCTGCACGGTGCTGCTCAACGGCCAGCCGGTAAGCTCCTGCCTGACTCTGGCGGTGATGGCCGAGGGCGCTGAAGTCACCACCATCGAAGGGCTAGCCCATGGTGACCAGCTCGACCCGCTGCAGCAGGCCTTCATCGATTATGGTGGCTTCCAATGTGGGATCTGCACGCCGGGCCAGATCATGGCCGCCAAGGCGTTGCTCAACAGCAATCCTCATCCCAGCAAAGCAGAGATCCAGGACTGGATGATGGGTAACCTGTGCCGGTGCACCGGTTACTATAAAATTATCGAGTCGATCCAGGCCGCGGCCGAAGGAAAGGTCCGGGTATGAACTCCTTTACCTATATCGAACCTGCCGCGGTGGGCGAAGCGCTTGCCGCCCTGGCCCAATACGGCGACGAGGCCAAGCTTATCGCCGGTGGCACGGGATTGATCAATCTGATGAAGCAGCAGTTGGTGCAGCCCAGCTACCTGATCGGGCTGCGCCGCCTGCCTCTAACTACCATCGCCGGCAACGGCGAGCTACGCCTGGGTGCGCTGGCCACGCTGCGTGCGCTGGAAAACTCTGACTTGGTTCGGCGCCAGGCGCCGATGCTGGCGCAGGCGATCCATCTGGTCGCCACAGTGCGTATTCGCACCCAGGCCACGATCGGCGGCGCGGTATCGCACGCCGACCCGGCTCAAGATACTCCGCCCGCCTTGCTGGCACTCGATGCGCGAGTAAAAATCCGCTCGCAGCGGGGCGAACGTGAGGTAGCGCTGGATCAATTCTTCACCGGCTATTATGAAACCGTGCTGCAGCCCGACGAGCTGGTCACCGAGGTGATCGTTCCGGCCCAGCCGGCGGGCAGCAGCGCCGTGTATTTGAAGTTTCTCCCCCAGACTCACGACGATTATGCCACCGTGGCGGTAGCCGCGCGGGTTGCGCTGACCGGTGGCAAGCTGAGCAACGTGAGGGTGGCACTGGGCGCCGCAGGCTCCACGCCGATTCGCGCCCGCGCCGTGGAGGACGCCTTGATCAACCAGGTCCCTACCCTAAAAACCCTGCGCGAAGCCGCGGCGCTGGTCGCAGGCGCGGTTGATCCGACCTCCGATTTTCGCGGCTCGTCCAGCTATAAGCGTGACATGGCGGTGGTGTTCGTGCGCCGTGCCCTGGAGCAGGCTTTGACTCAGGCGGGACACAAGGTGGCATGAATTTCAAACAGACCTGTACCATTCCGGTGGCCCGGGCCGAGTTGTGGCGGTTCCTGATGGACGTGCCGCAGATGGCCAAGTGTGTGCCCGGAGTGGAAGAAGTAATCAACGAGGGTAACGATCAATATCGCGGTCGCCTCAAGGTTAAACTCGGACCGATAAGCCTGAACCTACAAGGTGCGGTCGCAATCAAGGAGCGTGACGAGCAGAATTGGCGCGCGGTGGCCAAGGCTGAAGCCAAGGATCGGCGCATCGGCGGTGGCACCGACGTAAGCGCCACCATGACCCTGGTGGAAGAAGCACCCGACTTGACCCGGCTTTCGATTGACGCCAGCGCACGCTTTTTGGGCAAGCTGGGCGAGTTCGGCGAACCGATTATTCGCAAGCAGACCGACGCCACCATCGCCGCGTTCGCGCGTAACGTCGCGGCTCACTTTCAAGTTACGACGCCAGCCCCACAAGTGGCCGCGCCATCCCCGGTCGTCGCGCCAGCGGGTGCACCAGCCGCCCCTACTGTGGCACCGCCCCCAACACCTGCCAGGATGCCTGCGCCAGCCGCCCCTGCCCCGCCGGCTCAGCCGGCTGGCTACTGGATGGGCAAAGTCGCGGGTCTAGGCGCGTCGGTGGTGTTGTGGCTGAGCGTGCCGATTCCTCCCGGAGGGCCCCCGGCGTGGCTGCGAATCAGCGCCGTAACCCTGGCCTTGGTGGTAATAGGCGATCTAGGCGAGCGGATCGTGCGCCGCGCCCGCCATTCGACGACCTGATAAGCGGGCTGACAGCCGCGGTTGCGGGCGGCAGAGTTCAGCCAGCGACGCTGACCGCGGCCGCCACCGGCACCTCGTCACACCCTTTGGCGGGACGCACCAGCACCACCGCCAGAACGGCTACGAGCATCACCGCCGAAGCGACCTCAAAAGCGGGCACGTAGCTCCCGGTGCGATCATAAACCCAGCCCGACCACATCGGCCCCAGCGCCATCGCGAAGGCCGAGGTACAGCGGACGATCCCACTGAGCGAACCAAAACGGCGCAGTCCTAGGACTTCGGCCAGCAGAATGGGCAACAAGGGGAAGACCGCGCCTGCCGTCGTCCCCCAGAACAGGATATAAACCGGGACCAGGTACGGACGCAGATTTGGCACGCTGAAGCCACATAGCCCCAGGATTCCGATCGCAACACTGACCAGCGAGAAAGAAATCACTTTGCGCACGCCAACCCGATCCGCCAGCATTCCCAGCGGAATCGCGCCCAAGCCGCTCATCATGGTCTGCGCGCTGAAGATGAGCGCGGCATGCTCGGGGGTGAAGCCCAGGTAGATCATGTAGGTAATGGAATGGACGATCACCGACTGAAAGGCGGTGTTCCACAGCAGGTCCGCCGCCAACACCAGCCAGAAGGCCAGGGTAGCCAGCGCTGGCCCGAAATCGAGACCGGGAAGCGCGGCAACTTCTTCCGCGGTGGTGCGTGCCTCGGCGATCGCCGGCCGGGTGCGTACCACCGCCAGCACCCAGGGCAGCACAATCAGCAGAACCGGCAGGCTCTCCCAGCGCATCGCCAAGCGCCAGCCCACGTGTGCGATAAGCCAAGTTAAAATCAGCGGCCAGATGGTCATCCCGAAACCCAGCGAGATGAAGACTACGCCGCCGGCGAAGCCGCGCCGAGCGCCGAACCAGTTGACCGCTACCACCATGATCGGCAACAGGTTGACCAGCATCCCGCCGGCTCCCCATAAAGCGAAGGAGGCGACCATCGGATTGATCGAGTTGCACCAACTCGCCAACCAATACCCCAGTCCCATCATCACCAAACCAGCTCCAATCACCCAGCGCGCGCCGATCTTGTCGATGAGCCATCCCACCAGCGGAGCGACGATGCCGCCGGTGGCCGCGCTGGCAAAAGCCAGTAAGGAGACCTGGGCGTGCGACCAGTGAAAGGTACGGATAAGCGGAGTGAGAAAAACGCCCAGGGTGACCAAGGCCGGTCCGGCGACCAGAATCATGATGGCGACCAGAGCCGACATCACCAGCCATGCGCCCTTGGCTTGTTGCTTCATCGATAGCTCCCGTCAATGGTCCAACTCAGGCAACGCGTCCCGCTGAGGCCTAGATCGATTCATCAGGAAATGCAAATCACCGGCCCAAGCGCGATTGGTATTTAGCCTGGCGCTGATTTTCCTTCACCGCTTGACCATTGCCAACTGTACGCGCTGTTGTAAATGCATGCGGCTTTGGCAACTCGCGCTGCTGCCTTTGATGGTCGGGATAATGGGCGCGGCGATGCCCTGCTTGCGCAGCTTCATTCTTGCCGCCACCGCCGGCGATTTGACCCTTGGCCCTGGCGCGATGGTCTATTTTACCCAGCCCAGCCGCGACCAAATCGGCCAGCTTAACCAAGTAAGCGGAGTGATCCGAACCTTCAAGGTACCCAGCTCCCACGCCGGCTTGCGCGGTCTGACTTGGAGCAATGACGGCTGGGTGACGTTCGCCGAAGCGCGAGCACGCAAAATCGGCCGCTTAGCGCCAGCCAGTGGCGAACTTCGCGAATTTCCCACCGTGGAGGGGCTCGCTCCCGACATCCCGGTCGTCATCGGGAGGCGAATCTATTTTAGCGCGCCGGATGCAGGCGCGATCGGGATGCTGGAGCCGGCTAGCGGCGAGGGCGTGGCTTTCGCCCTGCCCCAACCCGGCAGCAGGCCTCAGACACTGGTGGATGGTGGCGACGGAGGGCTGTACTATTGCCTGCGCAGGCGCAATTGGCTGGGGCGATTCGATCTTCGCACTGATCGCTTCGCTCAGTATCCTATTCCCACACCCGGCGCCGGCGCGTGCGCGATGGCCATCTCTGGCACGGCTTTGTACTTCACTGAATCCGCGGTCGGCAAGTTGGCTTCTTTCGACCTGGTGAGTCACGCCTTCAAGGAATGGCGTTCGCCCGGCGGCCCCAACTCCCATCCCTGCGCCATTGCAATCGACCGCACCAGTGTCTGGTATGAAGAAACCTCGCCAGCGCGGCTAATTCATTTCGTGCCGCGCGATCGTAGCTTCGTCACTTTGGCCTTACCCTGGGATTCGCCGACTTCCGCCTTAGCGATCGACTCCAGAGCCAGGCTATGGCTCGCCCCGGCCGGCGCCAATACACTAGCGCTAGTAGAGGAGCCGTGAAGCGCTTTTATTTGCAAGGAACCCAAACCCGTGCCCCGGTGCGGGCACGTGCGCGAGGCCACTGGTGGCACTTCCGCCTGAGCTGGCTGGCCCTGATGGTGAACGCCTGCGCGATCGCCAGTGCGCCGCTGTCCAACACCCCCAAGGTCGCCGCAACCCCAATTCAGGGTGACCTCTCGGTGAGAGCCCAGGCCGGCAAACCGATTGGCGATGTAGTCCCAGTCTATGTCTCGCTCGCCAACGGAACCGAGGTAGGGCGCAGCGTGCAGCCCAGCCAGATCTTCGCGATCGATGCTACCGATAACCGCATCGCCCCAATTCCTCCGGCCGAAGCGGCGCGTCAGGCCGGCGGCAGTGAGAGCCTGAGCTCGGCGCTGAAAAGCGGTGCGGCCAGTGGATTAATCGGCGGCGGCATTGGCGCCGCGTTAGGGGCGATCGGCGGCGCCGTGTTCGGCGGAGTGGGCCCAGGCGCGGCTTTGGGCGGGGTGCTTGGCGCGGGAGAAAGCGCGCTCAGTGGCGCGATGATGGGGCCAGGACAGGCTCAGTCCCAAGCCAGTCAGCAGATCGGAGCCCTCGCTTTGCCCGCCACCGAGGTCCGCAAGGATTTCAGCGTGGGCGGCTATGTCTTCTTTCCCAAAGGCAATTACCAGGCGCTGCAAGTACTGGTCGTTAACGACGAAACTGGCGCCACCGAAACCATCAAGCTCCCCTGGCATTAACGCGATCCGCCCCGCTTAGCGCGAGGCGGAATCAGCCCAGGACGAGCGCGCACACCCCCAACCAGCCGAATTGAAGTCGCGATGGCGCCGCCACGGCGATAATCCTAGTTGAGGACCGAGATATTCAAGGGTCTGGCGGGCGTCGTAAGCCTTGGCGTTGGCCCCCTTGCGCTTGAACATTTCGATTATCGCTTCTTTCCGATAGGCCGAGTCGCCGGTGCCCACGCCGGCAAGCGGCGCATTGCTGCTCGCCATAGGCGGCAACGGGTCGGGACGGGCGCGGATGATGAAAAATCCGTAGCCGCGGGCCTGGGTCACTTCCGCACATCGGTACAGGAGCGAGGCCCGGACCTGTTCATCGGAGGTATAGCTGTTACCCTGAAGGTGACGGGCTGTGCAACTCCCTATCAGCGCTACGGGGCGCGCGGCGGCTACTATGATTTTCCGATGGGGCGCAACTTAGCCTGGGTATCCAGCCATCGTTAATCGCATCGGCTCCCCCCGCGGCGGAGCCTGAGGAGGTAGGGCTCGGCTAGCTATTCTCTTGGCACGTCTTTATTCTGCACGGCACTTTCGGCAATGTGCAGTTTGATGAAGTCGAACCCGAAGAGGACCAGCATTTCAACTGGATCATGACTCAGGTGGCACAGCTATCCACGGACGCGCTGTCGAGGGAGCGGACCGGCCAATAACACAGCTAGGCCGGCCCGCCCTGGCCGTTACCGCTGTTAGCTAGGAGAGGCCTGCGGCGAGGCCACTGCGGGTGATGCTTCTCCGCTGGCCGCCGCCGGAGAGGCGTTGTGAGCCGACGTGGGCGGAGCGGCGGGTGCGGCCGGAGCAGCGGAAGCGTTGGGATTGGCGGTTGAGGGCGGAGCCTCGGTGGTCTTTTGGCAGGCCCAGCTCCCCAGGCAGAGGGTAATGGCGAGAATCAAAAGCAACTTGCGCATCGGAGTCCTCCTTGGACCAGTTTGACGTTCTGGCCGGATACCAGCATTGCGCACTGCTTACTAGTTTCAGTCCGTTACGACTCGAAGGCAAGTCCTTTTGACTATACGCGCGTGCCCGGTTAGGCTTAAGCGGTAACCCGTTGGGAGGGCTGGGGCGGTGGAATTGAAGCTCAGATTGCCGCGAGTCGGCTCGGGCCAAGTCAACGATCCTGATTTGGATATGCGCCGCGAACAGAGGCGTGCCCGGGGTACTTTTAGCCAGGTTTGGCACTGTTTGCAAAAGAAATTGGGACTGCAGCACCGTTGGCCGTCGCCACCAATGCGCTCGATCGCGCGCGAAGCCGAAGAGTCCTGGCCCACGAACGACTGACCCCGGCCTACGGCATCGATCAGCCGGGTCCCAGGCGGTTTGCCGCGTATCTGCGAGTCCTCATGCTGGCGGGGATCGCGATTGCCCTGCTCGCCTGCTCTAGTCCCAAGGCTTCCAACCCGGTGGCGCAAGGTCACGCGATCTACGTGAGCAACTGCACCCAATGCCACAATCCCGATCCTAACTTGCCGGGCTTGCTGGGACCTCCCGTTGCCGGTTCCTCGCGCGAATTGATCCGCGATCGGCTGGCCAATCTGTCCTATCCGCCAGGCTATCGGCCTAAGCGCAACACGCACCAGATGCGCGCCTTTCCGGAGCTTGCTCCCGATGCCGGCGCGCTGGCAGCCTTTTTGCGCTCAGTCCAGAATCGTACGCCGCCCCCCTCGAACTGAGTCTGCCGGCTGCTCCGACTTCTTCCCGATTTCTCAACCGATTGGCGCGGTTGGCGGCACCGGCGGACGCCCGCAGGCTTGCACTTCTCGCCCGTCTCGCGGCGGCGCCGCAACAAACAGGTTTACAGCGGGTAGCCGGGTGCCTTCCGTGCCAGACCGTCGAACAAATCCAGCATCTGCTCGCGCCATCTCGCGATCGGGTCGGAGCCTTCCACCACTCTGTAGGGGCTAATCGCGCGCGCCCATTGGAAGGCACCAAAAACCAGGTAATCAGCGAACAAGGGATGGTCACCACCCAGGTATTTCTGCAATCCCAGGGTTCGGCGCAGTGGTTCCAGGCTCTTGCGAAAGTCATCCAGATGGCGGTCACGTTCCGCGCAAAAGGCTTCCAAAGTTGCGCCCACCCGCTGCTCGCGCGAGCGACGAAAGTAATCGCGGTCGGCGGGATCGAGGTGATGGTAGATGTCGAGCATCACGAAGCGTGCCAGCCCAGTATGAACCACGCTCTCGGTCCATTGCGCGATCATTCGGCTGGCGGCACGGCCGCCCGCACCCTCGAACAGCGAAGGACGCTCTGGGTAAGTGTCCTCCAGATAGTTGGCAATCGCCCAGGAATCGGCCACGCTACGCTCGCCGTCCACTAGCACCGGCACGGTGGTCGAGCCGGCAAAGGCGATCGCCGCCTTATCGGTCAGCCGCCAGGGAATGGTCTCAACCGCAAGCCCCTTATGCGCCAAGGCCAGGCGGATACGCCAGCAATAAGGGCTGAAGCGACGCTCGCGCTCGGCCGCACAGAGATCGTACAACTTCATCACCATGGGGAACCCGCCTCCGCCGCGGGACGCATCCATCATGCGCCCCGCCGTCTGATCGATCCAGCTTGGGTAACGCCAATCGCCGCTTGCTAGCTGACCGCTCCGCCCACGCGCTGGTTCTCAAACACGTTGAGCGGAGCCAGCGGCAGGCGCCGGCGTCGCTTGAGCTCGTCCAGCTCGGCTTGAGCCCGGCTATGTGCGGCACGGCGCTTGATCTCCTCCAGCTTCTGGTCGATCTCCGAACCGTGCAGCTCAGTCTGTACCCCGGCTTCGGCCAGGGTCTGATGGATCGAATCGCGCACTTCGTTCAACGCACGCACGTCGTCTTCGTAGGAGAGTTCTTCGAGCGAATGCTGGATGCGGATGCGGGCCTGCGCGTTGCGCAGCCGCGCCACCATGGTGGTCTTTTCTCGGCGCAGGCGGTCGATCTCGTGCTTGAAACCGAGCAGATTATGCTTGGCCTGTTCGGCCTCCGCCGTGAGCTGGTTAAGCTCTGCGCGCAGGCGGGAATTCTCAGCTTCCAATTCGTGCTGGCGCTGGATCAGAATCAGGGCGCAGCCATCTTCATCGAGATCCGCGGCCTGCAGTGTTTGCTCCTGGATCTCGCCCAGCTCCGCGCTCTTTTGCTTAAGCTCGCGCTCCAATTTCTCGCGCATGAAAATCACGCCGGCCGCCGCCTGCTTGAGCTGCTGGTAGCGGCGCAGGCGCTCGTTGATAGCGGCCTCGTATACGGCCTCGGGGTCGCGTGCTTCGCGCCGCTTGAGCCAACGGCTCAGTTTTCCGCTAAACAGATTACTCACTCGCCGAATAAACATGGTGTACTCCTTCGCGGGATTTCGTGCCCGCTCTAACTCGCCAACCCGGTGCTTTATTGCGGCTCAGACTCCAGGCCGAGAGCAGGCAGGCTGATTTGCAGCTCACGCAACTTTTGCTGAAAGCTTTGGCGATACATCCCGGCGCGCTCGGCTGCTCGGGAGATATTTCCACCGCTGGCGCGTAACGCGCGGATGAAAAATTCGCGCTCCCAGTGACGGACGAATTTTTCCTTGGCTTGGCGAAAATTCAGCTCCGCCGCAGCGTCCTCGCCGGCCGGGTCGGCGGGCATGGCCGGGTCGCCCAGCAGATCGGCTGCGCTAATCTCGGCGGTCGAGGATAAAATTACCGCCTGCTCCAGCGCCGCCTTGAGCGAGCGTACATTACCGCGCCAGGGATTCTCCACGCAGGCCCGCATCGCTTCGGCGCTCAGCGTGCGCGGCCCGGTACCGTACCGCTGACAGGCCTCGGCCAGAAAATGCATCGCCAGCAAGGGAATATCTTCGCGTCGATGGCGCAGGGGCGGCACCCGAATTTCGACCACCTTGATTCGGTAGTAGAGATCTTCGCGAAAGCGACCTTGTCCGCTCATCGCCTCCAAATCCTGGTTGGTGGCGGCAACAATGCGCACGTCAACCGCCAGCGGATGGTTGCCGCCGACCCGCTCGAAGCGCTTTTCCTGCAAAGCGCGCAACAGCTTGGCCTGGGTCTCCAGGCTCATATCTCCGATTTCGTCCAGAAACAGCGTGCCTCCGTCGGCGGCCTCAAACTTGCCCTCGCGGCGGGCCACCGCACCGGTGAAAGCGCCCTTTTCGTGGCCGAACAGCTCGCTTTCTACCAGCTCGCGCGAGAAGGCGGCGCAGTTAACCGCGACGAAGGGGCGAGCGGCGCGCGGGCTGCGGGCGTGAATGGCCCGCGCCACCAACTCCTTGCCGGTACCCGATTCGCCGCGCACCAGCACGGTAGCATCGGTGGGCGCGACCTTGTCGATAGTCTCGAAGATGCGAATCATAGCCGCCGACTGGCCGATCATCCCGGCGAAACGGCCACGCTCCAGTTCCATCTGTTCGCGCAAGCGATTGTAATCGCGCCGCAACAGCTGGCGGCGCATCACGTTGGCCACCTTGATGCGCAGTTCATCATTGTCAAAGGGCTTGGGCAGATAATCTTCCGCCCCCGCTTTCATTGCCTCCACCGCGATGCGCTGGTTGCCGTAAGCGGTGATCATCAAGACCGCGCAGTCGGGTTGCATCTCGTGCACAGCCCGCAGCAACTCCATCCCCGACATCCCCTTCAGGCTGAGGTCAGTGACCATCACATGGCAACCGGCGGCTTGCACCTTGGCCAGCGCTTCTTCGCCCGATTCCGCCGTTTCGACCTCGTAGCCCTCTTTGGTGAACAATCCCTTGAGCGCAACCAGGATGCCGCGTTCGTCGTCAACGATTAGAAGACGACCTTTCATGACCAGCCCTCGCTGGTACGCGGCGTGGGGGCAACGCCAGAAGCGGCCTCGGACGAGCCATCCGCCGCCACGACGGCGCCGCTTTGTCCGCGCGCCTGAACCTGGGTTTCATTCCAGGCTCGAGCCCGCTCGGCCAGCGGCAGGCTCAGAATAAATTGGGTTCCCACGCCCAAGGTGCTCTGGACTTCGATTCGGCCGCGATGGGCGTCCATCACTTTTTTGGCCACTCCCAGCCCCAATCCTGTGCCCTCGCTTTTGGTGGTAAAGAAAGGGTTGAAGATCTTGCCTTGCTTGTCGGCTGGAATGCCGCAGCCGTTGTCGCGAATCGTCACCACAGCTTGCCCGGGAGCGCCGCCGATAATCAGCTCCAAGCGGCGCGCGGCGGCGTTATTCGCCATCGCATCGATGGCGTTGTCGATCATGTTGGCGAAGACCTGCCGCAGCTTGTCGGCGTCAGCCCGCACGGCCGGGCCGCTTAGGTAGCTGCGGATCACCTCCACCCGGCTGGTTTCCAGCTTACTGCGCATCTGGGTCACCGCCTGATCTAGCACAGTGGCCAGATTGACGATGTCGAATTGATAGGCCTCTTCCTTGGCGTATTTGAGCAAGTGAGAGACGCTGCGTTCCACTCGCGCCAATTCGTCCAGCGCCACTTTGGCGTACTCGACGTTTTCGCCCGAGCGCGGATCCTCGCCCATCTGCTGGACCAGGCTTCGCGCGGCGGCAATTGGATTGCGGATCTCGTGGGCGAAGGTGGCAGCCAATTCGTCGAGCGAAGCTTGATTCTCGGTACGCAGGACTTCCTTTTCCCGATTGACCTCGCGCTGCACTTCGCGTTTAACCGCGGGCTCGAACACCCGATCGTGAACCCAACTCCAGCCGTAAACCGCGCAGAAATGGCTGGCCAGGCCGATTCCCCATCCCGCCGCCGGAAAGACCCACCATTGAAAGCTGCGCGAAGTCAGTTCGTTTAGCAAAAACAAGCCGCCGATCACGATGCCGTACCACATTAGGTGGACGTAAAAGCCCGCCTGATGCAGCGCACGCCGGCGCGCGCGCTCATAGACCTCCGCTGTCGAGCCACCTGGGGCGGGCGCGCCCGCCGCCGAGCTGTCCGTCTGGGTCTGGGCGGCATGCGACCAGCGCTGCCAACCCTCGCCCCATCCGTCGAAGCGGCGATAGCGCTGCTGCCAGCGTTCCACCTTGCGCGTCCAGCGGTCGCCATAGAGCTGGCGGCGATAGCGCCGGCGCTGACTGAGGGCGAAAACGATTATTGCGATTAACAGCAATGCAATCATAAACCTAGGCTCACCACTCGCTAGAGCTGGATGCCGATATCCTGACTGCGGTCTGCGGATTCAGCTTAGCGTGTTCGCAGGGGAGTGGAGCAAGCGAGATGCCAATGGCAAAGGCAAGTTAAGCACAGATGAGACGTGCTTACGTCAAAGAGAAGCAGGTGCAGCAAGCGGAGATGCAGCCTTTGGACTGCACCCTGCCCCCTGCACCGCTAACAATGATGGCGTTACTTGGCGGCTTGAAGCGCCGCTTGCGCCGCGCGCGGCAGGTCGCCGGCCAGATGCTCGATCACTTCGGCGGTCGGCACCACGTCGGCGTATTTTTGCTGCATGTCAAAGAGATTGATCGCGTGCGACGCCTCACCCCGATCGAACGAGCATTCCTCGGGAATGATCAGTCGATAATTGAGTGAGAAGGCGTCAATCACCGAGGCTCGCACGCAGCCGCTAGTAGTGCAACCAGTAATGATCAAGGTATCGATTCCGCGATCAATTAAGTAGGAGACCAGTGGACTGCCAAAAAACGCGCTGGGTTTCTTCTTGGAAATTACCATCTCGCCCGCTTGCGGCTCCAGCTCTTGGACAATCCGTCCGCCTTTGCTCCCCTCCAGCATGCTGGGATGGCCCGAGCCCGAACCCTTGCGATTCCAGCCACCGACGTCAGCCAGGTCGCGACGATGTTCGCTAAGGGTATAAAAAACCGGGATTCCCGCCTGCCGTGCCACCTGCAGCAAGACCTGGGTGTGGCGGATAGCGGTCCAGCTCTCCGCACCGCAGCTCAGCGGATAGCGCTTGATCGATTCCTCCAACGGCTCGCCTTCGCCGGTAAAAGCGTAGGTCACATCGATAATGACCAGCGCGGGATTCTTGCCCCATCCGCCGCGCCGGCCGAATCCCGCGGCCGGGAAAATTCGCCGGTCCCGTTCGGTGATGAAGCGATCCCAGATGCGTGCGCTGGCCATGGCTACACCCTCCCGTGTTGCGACTTGCCCTCTTCGCCACTTATGCGCCCAACGCACCGTTGTTCGCAAGCGTTTAGCCGCCTTGCCAGCCTCCAGCACACACCAAGTGCGGAAAAAAGCCCGCCAGCGATACCGCTGCAGGCCCCTGTCAGCACCTCGCGTAAAAAGACTGGCCCTTAATCTTCTCTCCCTGAGCAGGGCGAGATATGAGAAAAGAGGAGGAACCCTCGCTGCTCGATAGGATTTGTAGATCGGTCACTACCCGTCTCGAAGACAACGTGCGAGTGCTTAAAAACCAAGGCGTGACGCCACGGAAGCACAGGCGCAAGGCTCCCTTGAGCACGCTTAACTCCCGGTCAGTCCACGCGGCAGCCGCTCATGCGCCAGCCCGGGTCCAGATCGTGCTGCAGGCGATTGAGCCCTTCGATTTCGACCTCGCCCTGCGCTACCTGCGCGCCTGGCCAGCTACGGTGATCGAACAGATCGAAGACGGAGTCTGGCGCCGCGCGATCGCGCTCGACGGTTACGACTTCGCCCTTGCCCTGCGCTCCATAGGGAGCGTGCGCCGGCCGCGACTTGAGCTTGAAGTGGTCGGCGCGGGGCTGACCGCCCAACGACTGGAGCAGATCAGGGGCCTGGTCATTCGTGCCTTCGCGTTGGACGTCGACCCTCGCCCATTCCGGCAGACCATCGCGGGCGAGCCCGTGCTGGCTACCGTGGTCGAGCGCTACCACGCGCTACGACCGTTGCTCATTATCGATCCGTTCGAGGCTCTGGTTTGGGGTATCCTGTGCCAGCAGATAAATCTGGCTTTTGCGCGGCGGCTCAAAATGGCGCTCATCGAGTTGTGCGGGCGGCGACTCGAGATCGACGGACACAGCTATCTGCTTTTTCCCAGCCCCGCCGCGGTGCTCGAGCTCGATCCGCAATTGCTGCGCGAGCGCCAGTACAGCCGACAGAAAATCGCCTACATCTTGGGTGCGGCCCAGGCCTTGGTAGCGGGCACGCTGGATTTCAGCGTGCTGGCCACCTTGCCGGTCGATCAGGCGCTGGCGCGGCTGACTAGCTTCAAAGGAATAGGACGGTGGACCGCGGAATACCTGCTCTTGCGCACGCTGGGCTTTCCCGACGTCATCGCCGCCGCCGACGTTGGCCTACGCCGGGTCATTGGCCAAGCTTACGGGTTGGGTGGCTTAGCCAGCGAAGCCCAAGTGCGCCATTTGGCCCTGCGTTGGGAGGGCTGGCGCGGGTGGGCTGCCTTCTACTGGTGGCTGGACGCGGTGATGACCCCACGGCCCAGCCATTTGACAAGCACTGTGCCGACTCAATAGCTATGGATACGGTTGTCGCATGGTCAGCAGGTACGTAGAAATCAACGGTCAGGCAATCAATTATTACTATGTCGGCCCGACCACCACGCCCGACGTCACACCGCCCTTTGTTGGCCGCGTCCCGATTGTCTTTATCCATGCCTCGGGCCAAAACGGCCACAGTTTTCACTATCAATTGGAAGCGCTAGGCGCGACGCACAGTCCCATCGCGCTGGACCTACCCGGCCACGGCCGCTCCGACGGGGTGCGCGGCTGCGATAGCGTGGGCGAATACGCTCGCTGGATAGCCGCCTTCATGGACGCGCTCGCCCTTCCCAGCGCGGTTATCGCCGGCCGCTCGATCGGCGGTACCATCGCGCTGGAGTTTGCCCTGCGTTATCCGCGCCGCACCCGCGCAGTTATACCGATGGCGGCGGCAGCCCGCTTCAATCTGCCGCCGGAGCTGATCACCGCCGCCGAAGCCATTTTCAAGGGGCGCGCCTTGCCGCAAAAAAGCATCGCAGGCTTCGCTGCTCGCACGGTCACGGAAAATCCGGCGGTAATCGATGAAACCTGGCGCGAGCAGCTCAAGACCGACCCGCGGGTACGCTACTACGATCTGCTGGCCTGCACGCGCGTCGACCTGCGGGAGGAATTGGATCGTATCACTTGCCCCGCTCTGGTAATGACCGGGCAGGAAGACACCATCACGACTCCCGCCGACGCCGAGTTCATCGCCAGCCGGATTGCGGGCGCGCGGCTGGTAATCGTGCCCGATGCCTCGCACAATCTGACCGTGGAACAGCCGGCACGAATCAACGCTGAGATCGAGCGCTTCGTCGCGCAGCTTTAAGGAACGGGGCGATGGGCATCAAAAGCGCGGCAATCGTCGGGGTTTATGAACATCCCAGCCGCTTTGCACCCAGCAAAAGCGCCTACCAGCTGATCGGCGAAAGCGTGCGCGGCGCGCTGGCAGATGCTGGTTTGAAGCGAAATGACATCGACGGGCTGTTTTTTGCCGGCTTCGGGATGGATTCGCTCACCCTGTGCGATTACCTCAACCTGTATCCCTCCTACCTGGATTCGACCAATATCGGCGGGGTCTCCTTCGTGGCTCACGCCGGACATGCGATGGCCGCGCTGGCCGCCGGACTGTGCCAGGTGGCGCTTATCTGTTATGGCTCGGTGGCGGCCTCGCAACCGGGCACCGGGCTTGGGGGCGGCGGCCGCAGCACCGCGCCCGCCGATCAATACGAGAATCCTTACGGACCCACCGTGATCAACGGTTATGCGATGGTCGCGCAGCGCCATATGCACCAATTCGGCACGCGTTCCGAGCAACTGGCCGAAATCGCCGTGGCCACCCGTTACAATGCCTCGCTCAATCCCGAGGCCAAGTATCGCGACGAGATAACCGTCGCCGACGTGCTGGCCTCCCGGATGATCGCCGCGCCGCTACATCTGCTGGACTGCTGCATGGTAAGCGATGGTGCTGGAGCCGTGCTGGTAACCTCGATGGAGCGGGCCCGCGACTTGCGCCAGCCGCCCATCGCCATTCGTGGCTACGGCGAGTCGGTGGGACACGCCGGCGGAGGCCTCCGCGATCTGCTGGAGTTGGGCACCACCCGCTCGGCGCGCGATGCTTACGCCCGCGCCGCAATGTCTGCCAAAGACGTCGACATGGCTATGCTCTACGACTCCTTTACGATCACTGTGCTGGCACAAATCGAGGCGCTAGGCCTGTGCCGGCCGGGCGAAGGCGGCGACTTTGTCAGCGGCGGCCGGCTGCGGCTGGATGGCGACTTTCCGGTCAATACCGACGGGGGCGGCCTGTCCTCCAACCATCCGGGGATGCGCGGAATCTTTCTACTAATCGAGGCGGTGCGTCAGTTGCGCGGCCAATGCGGCGCGCGCCAGGTCAGGAAGCCCTTGCGTACCGCAATAGTAAGCGGGATCGGCGGCAACCTTGGTTATCGCCATGGCGCGGCCACCATGCTGCTGAGCAACTCATAGGTACGGAGGCCCACCATGCCGGACGCCGACGCCCGACCCTACCTCAAGCCGCTTCCCTACCTGGAGGCCGAAAACCGGCCCTACTTCGAGGCGCTACAGCGGCACGAGTTGTACTTTCAACGCTGCCAGGTGTGCGGGCGCAGCCAGTTCCATCCACGCGCGCTCTGTTGTCACTGCCTGGCGCCCCATCCCCAATGGTGCAAAGCGACGGGACGCGGCCGAGTGTATACTTTCGCGGTCACCTACCACAGTCCGCTCCCCGGTTTTCGCGAGAGCACGCCTTACATCGTGGCCTACGTGGAGATCGAGGAGGGTTTGAAAGTGCTGGCCAACCTGGTCGACTGTGCGCCCGAGGAAGTTAGAATAGGCATGGAAGTGGAAGCGGTGTATACGCCCGCCACGGCGGAAATCACGCTGGTCAACTTTCGTCCCGCGCGCCCGGCTTGACCATGAGCACGACGCTGGATCTGCATTGCCATAGCGAAGCCTCCGACGATAGTCGCGCCCCGGTTGAAGCCTATCTAAAGTGGATCGCGCTGCGCCGGCATGAGCGCCCCTTGGACGGGATCGTGCTGACCGAGCATCGCCAGTTTAACGCCGCGGCTGATTACCGCGCGCTGGAAGATAAATACGGGCTACTGATTCTCAATGCCTGCGAAGCCGAGACCGATTACGGCCACATGCTGGTGTTCGGGGTCAACCGTGACATCGTGCGCCGTTTCGATTTCAAGAACATCAGGCTGCCCGCCCAGGAGCTGATCGACGGTGTGGCGGAACTCGGCGGAGCGGTCGTCCCTTGCCATCCTGGGCGTCCCACCGTGGGCCTGTGCGAGTATTACGCCCACGCCCCAGCCCTGCACAACATAGTCGCGGTCGAACGCTTCAACGGCGGCTCGCGCAAGGGCGAGGACGAGCGCGCGGCCGCGCTTATCGAGCAGTATCGCTATCGCGGCACAGGCGGCTCCGATTCTCATCTGGTCAGCCTGATTGGCTTGTGCGCAACCCGCTTCGAGAAGGCTATTCGCACCAGCGAACAGTTGGTTGAAGAACTAAAGCAGGGCAACTTCAGCGCGGTTGATTTCCGCCCCGCGCGCCAGCCCGTGCCGCGCGCCAGCGCAACCTAATAGGGCGAAAGGCATTCGATGGCACATTTTAACTATGATCCGGCGGTAATCGGCCGGGTCTTCGAAGATACCGAACCGGTGGTGGTTAGCGCCGAACAGATTCGCGAGTACTGCGCGGCGTTGGGCGAAGAAGACCCCCTTTACCTCGACGAAGAGGCGGCGCGGCGGGGCCCCTTTGGCAGCCTTAGCGCGCCGCCCAGCTATGTTTTGATTCTGCGCACCGGCAAGGACTTCCTCGGCCACATACCGCGCCTGGCCAACAATATGATGGACGCCGGTCGCGACCTGGAGTTGCTGGAACCGGTGCGCGCCGGCGACCAACTCCGGCTAGTCTCGCAAATCAAGGCGATCTACGAAAAGACCGGGCGCAGCGGTCCGATGGCTTTCGTGATCGTCCGTTCCACCGTGCTAAATCAAAATCAACAGGTGGTCGCCCACATTGATCACCATTTCATCCAGCGCAACCGATGAACAAATTCGAGCAGATCGAAGTGGGCGAAGCCCTGGGTCCGGTGGCGGTTCATATCACCCGCGAGCGCTCGCGTGGCTACGCCTTGATGGCCGGCATGGACCATCCGCGCTTCACCGATGACGCCGCTGCGCGGCGGGAAGGACTGCCCGGAATGATCGTACCGGGCAACATGAGCGCGGGCTTGCTCGCCAAGCTGGTCACTGACTGGGCTCGCGCCGGCGGTGGGCGGCTGGGGCGGATAGGAGTCACTTATCGCGCGCCGGTACTGCCCGATCACACCGTCACCTTGCACGGATTCGTCACCCAAACCGATAGCCAACAGCGCACCGCCGAGCTGGATCTATGGTTGGAAAACGAAGAGGGAGAGCGGTTGGTAATCGGGACCGCCACCGCGCGCTTCAGCTAGTTTGCAAGTTAGCTGGGCAGACGCCGCTACCGCTTTCTCCCCCATGGCAAATCATGGGCTAAGGGTCAGCGAACAAACGTCGGGTGACAGATCATGGGGGAGTTGGTCATCAGTTCGCGACCTCCCCACGCAACGGATTAAACCGACACGTCCAACATTCCGCGCAACATCTGAAGCGACGACACCGAATCCAACATTCAAGGCCCGGCCAGCCAGTCACTTATTTGAAACCCCCTGAGCAACTGGTTGAAAGCAGTGTTCGAACCTTCGGTTGGCGCAACCGGATTTTTTTGGTGCCCCGGCATTCATGGCAAGTGCGAGCCGTGGAACGGCCAGAGCTTGTATTTGGCGGCCGCGCTGCCGCTGGAGAAGGCGGCGTATTGGACCACGCCGTGGGTATCGAAGGCGACCTGAAATTCGTCGGAGCCGACCCCCAGATTGCGCAGTACCATGCTGTGAGGGGCATACGAGAGCGGTCCCACGAAGTTCAGCGGATATCCGAAATCGACGCCAAAATGCTTGCCGTCGTAGTAATAGTAGTTGGCGACTATCCCGTCCGCGCTGGGGATCAGGTCGTTGGGCGCGCCCAGCCGCGCCATTACGGTGCTCCAGTTGGTGTTGCCAGGCTTGATGAAGGCCACGTCGGCGGGATGCAGCGGACGGTTTATGGTGACCCTCGTCCAACTGATCGGCGTGCAGCCGGCCGCGCTCAAAACGAGGATCGCAATCGGCAAAGCCCAAGCGCTCCATTGATTCGCCCGACGCAACGCACGCTTGTTTGACCTGCAAGATGCCTGCGCGCTTGCTTGCGATCGCTTTGCCAGCGCGGGGGCGACTCGCAAGCCACTCTCGACGCTCCGGCTAACTCGCGCCTCACTAGCCCGAGTGCTCTCCCTGCGGCCGCAAGGACAAGAATCGGCAGGTAAGGCCTGCATGCAGGTCATAGCGTCCACATTTTCAAGACGGGATGCCACCCGTGCGATGCGTTGTTTAGGTTGTTTACAAGACCGGACATCACTCTCAGTGGCCAAACGGCCAGAACTGAAACTTAAGGTTGTTGGTCTGATTACCCGCCAGCACCTGGGTCACAACCCCGTCCTGATCGAAAAATATATATAGGTCGTCACTGGCGATATTGACCCGGGTAAAGACCAGCACCGTGGCGTGTTTGAGCGTGTAGCGATAGTAATGAAATACTTGATGCTGGCCGATTTCCTTGATGCTGTCGGGAGCGCCGAGGAGTTCAACCACCTGAGCTTCGTTGGTGCGACCGTCCTGAATACTCGCCAGATCGTTGGCGCTAAAGGGCACGCCCAGGTCGCCGCGCGAAAACGCACAGCCGCTCAAGGCTAACAGGCAACCCGCTATTCAAAGCGCACGAGCCAGCGTCGCGCCACGTAAGTAAGTGGCGCACGTCGCGATCATGGGAAATCGGTACCGGGCTGGCTCGCCTTCGCGCGCCGCTACACCGAGGCTCGCCAAGCTGTTCAAGATCCTAAGACTGCGCTCGCTGCATACGCTGGGCGCATAATGACAGACCAGCGATTGGCCGCTTGAGGGATCTACAAGTAGCCTCGTGTCGCGGGTCAATTTCCCTTGCCCTTATCCCAGACTCGCGCCCGAATCACGCTTGGACCGTCAATGCTCGAAAACGAATTCGCGCACTGGAGCTAACGCCGCTGTAATTCTCACCCATCGAACCCACCGATTTCCTTTCCTGAGGCTTCCAGCAAACATCCCAATCGCGCTAGATCGCCAAGTCAAGCCGGTCCGCGGGAAAACTTAAAAATTATGAAATTTGGCGCACTGCCTTATTTTGCAGCAATAGTAATTCAACTGGATACAATGCAATTGCAATACTTGCTGGACGCAAGCCCAAGTTTACACAACAATGCAAGTTAAAATGGAGTACGCCAAGACTGCGTTCTCCGCGATCCAGCTTCAGGGCAAGGCGACGGAAGACAGCGCGCGTTGCGCGGTGGCGGCGCAAACCTTCATCGCAACCCTTTTCCTGCGCGCGGGAGGAGAAGCGACACGAAGCAGGGCTTCGGCCACCGCCAGCCTCAACTCGCCGTGGCCGTAACCTCCGAGAGCTTGGCCGACTCTTCGCTGAGTTCGCAGCGGGTGATGAAGCGCATACGCGAGGCAGAAATTACCGACGGCAGAATGAAAATCCCCGCCAGCGCGTTGGTGGCAATCAGAACCGCCAGCAGCGCGGCCATGTGCTGATGGAACAGGGCGGGCGAAAGCAGCCAAGGCATCAGGCATCCCATCATCACCAACAAGGTACAGAACACACTCTCCCCCGCGTTGCGCAAGGCCACCCGAATCGCGTTGTCCAGATCATAGCCGTAGGCCACTTGCGCGCGAATCGCCGAGACGGTGGCAATGCTGTAATCCAGCCCCAGGCCGATCGCCAGCGATATCACCGGCACGGTATCGATAGTCAGCGCCATGCCGACCAGACGCATATAAATAAAGGCGGTAAAATTGGCCAATAGGCAGGAAAAGACAAACATCGCGCCGGCCGGCAGCGAGCGAAAAAGCACGGAGCTGAAGACCAGCACGCACGCCAGCACCATTGCCAAATTGAGTAGATGGGTACGGTAGAGCACGTCGTTGGCGGCAGCGTAGAGGCCGGCGGTGCCGCCTAGAAAGTTCAGCCGCACGTGCGACAGCGCCGGATCTGAGCGCACATAGCGCCGCTGGAACCGTGCCAACCGTCGGCTCAGGCGGGCCAAGGTCTGCTGACTATGGTCGCTGAGCAGGATTCGAATACAGGTGTCGGTACCCATGGTGTTGGAAAAATAGTCATCCATCTCGCCCGGCGCCGAGGCTCCCCGAAACATCGCCCAGAAATTGCCCGCCAAGGTAATCGAGTTGGGAAGCGCGACGAATTTGGGATAGCTGTAGTCGAATTTCTGGTTCAACCTCTTGACGATACCGCCAAAGGAGATGACCTGGCGTACCTGCGGATCAAGCAGCAGGTAGGCCTGGAGCCGGTCGATCATCCGCAGGACGCGCGGACTCAGTACCGATTGCGGATCGGGATAGGCCGGAGTGGTTACCACGACCCAGCCCTCGTCGATGGGAAATTTGCGGGCGATCGCCGCCCAGTCCAGATTGACCCGAGTGTCGGCGCGGTACAAAGGCGTGCCAGGCATGTTGTAACCCACCGGGACGCGCATCGCGGCGATTGCGCCGACCCCCAACAGCATCAGCGAACCACCTAACAGTGTGCGCCGCCCCCAGCCGGGAGTAACCGGCAATTCCAGCACCCGCTCGCCGAAGTCCTCCAGACGCCGGCGCAAGCCCTCGGCCAGTTCGCCGCGGCGCTCGTGCGAGACTACTAGATAACTCATCAAGATGGGCTGGAAGATGAAGACTGTCCACAGGCTGGAGGCCAGCCATAAGGTCCCCGTGCGGGCCAGCTCGTCGAGCACCGGAATACCCGAAAAGGACATGAAGACAATTCCCGTGACATCCGCCGTAATCGCGACCAGGCCGGGGATGAACATCTCTTCGGCAGTAGTGACGCAGGCGTCGGTCCGATCCTCCAGCCGGTTGAGGTTGGAGTAGTAGCGCCGCTGCCATTGAATCCCGTGGCTCAGATTGCGGGCGGTCAAGATGAAGGGCACCACCAGCATCAGGGGATCGAAGGTGTAGCCCATAAAGCCGCCGAAACCCAGGCCCCAGCAAGCCGACAGCAGGCCGGTGAGCAGCGGCACCCACCAGCACGAGTAGGCGCCCAGGATCAGATAGAAGATGAGGATGACGATCAGGCAGGCCGCGGCAAACACCGCTTCGATTGCCCACAAATAATGGTAGGCGTAGCTGCGAATGACCGGCTCGCCGCTCAGATAGAGGGTGTGGTTGGCATCTTGATTGCGCAGCACCAAGCCGCGAAGCTGACGATAGAACTCGCCGTAGTCCAGGTTTTCGTCATTGATCTCGGCGCTGACGATCGCGCTGCGATTGTCGGCACTGATCAGATGAAGCAGCGTGCCACGATTGGCCAACACGCTCTTTTTGAGCGCGAGCAATTGGCCGGGAGTATGAGGAACACCCGGATACATGAACGGATGTAACAACAAGCCGCCAGGTACCGCCTGCATGTGGACCAAACGAAAGGAGGCCAGCGAAAAGATCTCCATGTGATTGACGCCCGGCAGCCAGTCGATCTCGCGGGTCAGGACGCGCAGCTTGTCCAAAGTCGCATAATTGAAGATATCGCCGTGCTTGACCGTAACCATCACCACCACCGTGGGATGGCCGCCAAAGCCGCGGTATTGCTCGGTCAATTCGACATTGCGATGGCCGCGGGCAAAAAGATCGATGAACTGGGTTCCGATTCGGATTTTGAACCCGGCCGCCGCCATGACGACCGTGCCGGCTACAATGAGCGCCCCCAGCACCACGCGCCAGCGCAATATGAACGCGCCAATGTTCATCCCACCGAACAATCCATCACGCTCGCGATAGATGACCCTTGGCCATCTATCGCCCCCATCCCGATCGCGAGACTAAGCGGTACGGCCTTTCCCCAAAGGCCTAGCGCCGATTCGAGTAAACCACCCTCAGGCCCAACTTTTCAAGGCTTAAGGGCAATTGTATCGAGCTTGATCGCTTTCCGGCTGGCGCTGGGCTAACGTTGACACATCATTATGGAGGCTTTAGAGGCCCGCACCCAAAGGCGAGGACAGCTCTGATGGACTTCGGCTTTTCGTCCGAACAGGAAATGTTGCGCCAAAGCGCGCGCCGCTTTCTTAGCGAGCAATGCCCTATCAGCTTGGTGCGCCGGATGATGGCCGATCCCACCGCGCTGGATCCCGCGCTGTGGACACAGCTGGTCGAGCTAGGCTGGACCGGACTGCTCATCCCCGAGGCTTATGGGGGAAGCGGCGGCAGTTTCCTGGACCTGACCGTGGTGCTTGAACAAGCCGGATACGCGCTGATGCCGGGGCCGTTTTTTACCGCCGTCCTGCTCGGCACACCCGCCCTTGCCGCGGCCGGAACGCCGACGCAACAGGCGCAATTGCTACCGGCTTGCGCCGCCGGTCAATCGATCGTCAGCTGGGCAATTGCGGAAGCGCCCACGGCGCTGTACGAACCGGCGGCGATCCAGATGCGCGCCCGAGCAGACGCCGGCGGTTGGGTGATGTCGGGTCACAAGCTAATGGTCTGGGACGCACAGGTGGCGCAAACCCTGGTGGTGGCGGCGCGTAGCACTGCGGGGCAAGGCCAGGAGGGTATTAGTCTATTTCTAGTCCCGACTCAGACCACCGGAGTCACCATTACGCCCCAACCCAGTATCGACAGCACCCGCAAGCTGTGCGCGGTGACATTAAATGACGTGGCCGTGGGCGAAGCGGCGCTTTTGGGTCCGCGCGACGGAGGCTGGCCAGTCATTCGACGGAGCTTGGAGCTGGCCACCGCCGGCCTGTGCGCGGAGCTGGTGGGCGTGGCGCAGCGAGCGCTGGATCTCAGCGTCGCCTACGCCAAAACGCGGGTGCAATTTGGCCATCCCATTGGCGCTTTCCAGGCCATCAAACACAAATGCGTAGACATGCTGATGATGGTCGAGAACGCCCGCTCGCTTACTTATTACGCATGCTGGGCCCTGGCCGAACAGCGCCCAGACGCCGGGGCGGCGGTGGCAATGGCCAAGGCCTATGCCTCGGATACGGCCAAGAACGTAACCAGCGAGGCGATTCAAATCCATGGCGGGATCGGCTTCACCTGGGCGCACGACATCCAGCTCTTTCATCGCCGCGCCCTAGCGGGTGAAGCCAACTTCGGCAACGCTCCTCTCCACCGTGAAGCGGTAGCCAAAGCGCTGTCTTTGTAAGCAAGGATGCGAAGCAGGTCATGCCAACTTTTTTCCTGACCCGAAAAGGTCGCGGGTGTTGCTCGCGAGGGATGAAACCTGCTTTGTTAGCGCAAACCTTTGTTTCAGCTACCGAAGCGTGTGGTTGTGGATCGCGTCGAATGGAATTGGCTTCTTAAGAGGCAGCGCAGGCCTTTGTCGAGCCATGCTCAGTTGAGCTCTCGTGCACCCCGCGCCGTTGCCAACCGGCACGTCGATGGGCATCTCTGATCCGTTCATCCATCGGCCGGTAGCCACCAGCCTTCTAGTGGTAGCCGTCACCCTGGCCGGGGCGGTGGCCTTCAATCTGCTGCCTGTGGCGCCCCTACCCGAGGTCGACCTACCCACCATCCAAGTCCAGGCTCAGCTTCCGGGCGCCAGCCCCGAGACCATGGCCTCTTCGGTCGCCACCCCCTTGGAGCGGCAGTTTGGACGCATCGCAGGTCTGACTGAAATGACTTCGGCCAGCACGTTGGGGGCGACCACGATCGTGATGCAGTTCGATCTCGACCGCGATATCGACGCCGCCGCGCGCGACGTGCAGGCCGCCATCAACGCAGCGCACAGCCAGTTGCCCACCACCCTGCCGCAAAATCCGACGTATCGTAAGATAAATCCAGCCGACGCGCCGATTTTGATGCTGGGACTATCCTCCTCCGTGGCCAGCGCCGGTCAGATAGCGGATATCGCCGAGTCGATAATCGCGCAGAAGTTATCGCAAATCGAGGGGGTGGGCCAAGTCTTGGTCGGCGGCGCAACCCTGCCCGCGGTGCGGGTCGAACTCAACCCCGCCCAACTTTCCAACTATAGCATCGGGCTGGAGCAGGTGCGCAGCACGCTGGCGGCGGCTAACGCCAACCTGCCCAAGGGGCTGATCGCCGACGGTCGGCGCGCGATCGTCCTCGGGGCCAACGATCAGTTGCTTAAGGCCTCGCTCTATCGACCGCTGATTATCGCCTACCACAAGGGAGCGGCGGTGCGGGTGGGCGACGTCGCCACCGTGATCGATTCGGTCCAGGACGTGCGCAACATCGGACTTATTGACGGCCGTGTCGGAGTTGCGCTGATCATCTTTCGCCAGCCCCAAGCTAACGTCATCGCCACCGTCAACCGGGTCCGCGCCGCCCTGCCCCAACTGCAAGCCGCCTTGCCCCCCACGATCAGGCTGGAGGTGGTACTGGATCGCACGGTCTCTATTCGAGCTTCGGTGCACGACACCGAACGCACCCTGCTGACCTCGATCTTTCTGGTCGTGATGGTGGTGTTTCTTTTTCTGCGTAGTCCACGCGTGACCGCCATCCCCGGCATCGTCGTGCCAGTCGCTTTGGTGGGCACCTTCGCCATCATGTACCTACTCGGCTATAGCCTGGACAACCTTTCGCTGATGGCGCTGACCATTGCCACCGGCTTTGTGGTCGATGACGCGATCGTGGTGGTGGAAAATATCACCCGTTATATCGAACTAGGCCACCACCCTCTGGAAGCGGCGGTACTGGGAGCCCGAAATATCGGCTTCACCGTGCTCTCGATGAGCGCCTCGCTATGCGCGGTCTTCATCCCAATCCTGATGATGGGCGGAGCAGTGGGCCGCTTGTTCCGCGAATTCGCCGTCACGCTTTCGGCGGCCATCCTGGTCTCGATGTGCCTGTCGCTCAGCGCCACCCCAATGATGTGCGCGCGCTTGCTCCATCCGCCCGCCGAGGAGCGCCATGGCGCGCTCTATGGTTTCAGCGAGCGCTTCTTCCAGGCCTTGTTGCGTGGCTACGATCGCAGCCTGTCCTGGGTGCTGCGCCACCCTCGTCTGATCCTAGCGCTGGCGCTGGCCACGGTGGGGCTCAACGTCTATCTCTACCGCATCATTCCCAAGGGCTTTTTTCCACAGCAGGATACCGCGCGGGTGACCGCCTCGCTGGTGGCCGACCAGGACATCTCCTTTCAAGCCTTGAGCCAACACTTCGAGGCGCTGGTTAAAATTTTACGCAAGGACCCCGATATCGAGCACGTCAGCGGATGGGCGGGTGGCCCTGGAACCACCAACATCGCCTTCATGTTCATTACCTTGAAACCGCTGAGCGATCGGCGCGACGGCGCCTTCGTGGACGTCATTTTGGCGCGTTTGCGCAAGCGGCTGGCGCATTTTTCGGGCGGCAGCTTTTACGCCAAGGCCTCGCAGGACTTCCTGGTCGGCGGGCGCAAGACCAACGCCAACTATCAGTACACGCTGCAGGGCGACGATTTTGACGAACTCAACCGCTACGCCCCCAAACTGCTCGCCAAGCTCCATCAATTGCCTCAACTAGTCGACCTCAACAGCGATCAGCAAAGCCATGGCCTGGACGCCACGCTCGTGATCGACCGGCGCACCGCAGCACGGCTGGGAATCACCCAGCAGGAGATCGACGATACGCTTTACGACGCCTTCGGCCAGCGCCCGGTCTCCACCATGTACACCGCTCTCAACCAGTATTACGTCGTGATGGAAGTGGCGCCGCGCTTTTGGCAGAACCCCGCCTCGCTGCAACAGCTCTACCTGCGTACCAAATCAGGCGGAGAAGTGCCCTTGGCCGCTGTTGCCCATTACGAACCCTCCTCCACGGCACTGGCGGTCAACCATCAGGGACAGTTTCCCGCCGTCACTTTTTCCTTCAATTTGCCCATCGGAGTCTCCCTCGGACAGGCCGAAACCCAAATTCAACGGGTCACTCGCGAGACGGGCATGCCAGCCGATATTATCGCCAGCTTCTCGGGGAATGCGGAGGCCTTTCAAGCTTCTCTGGCCAGTGAGCCGCTGCTAATCCTGGCGGCCATCATCAGCGTGTACATCACGCTGGGCATGCTGTACGAAAGCTACGTCCATCCGATCACGATCCTGTCCACCCTGCCCTCGGCCGGAGTGGGTGCCCTGCTGGCGCTGATTCTGTGCCAGACCGAACTGAGCGTGGTGGCGCTCATCGGGATCATCCTGCTGATCGGAATCGTGCAGAAAAACGCCATTATCATGATAGATTTCGCGCTGGAGGCCTCACGCACCCAGGGTCGCAACCCCAACGAGGCAATCTACCAGGCTTGTCTGCTGCGCTTTCGCCCTATCATGATGACCACGATGGCGGCGCTGCTGGGGGGACTACCCCTAGCCTTGGGGCGTGGCACGGGCTCGGAATTGCGCCGCCCCCTGGGCATCTCGATCGTCGGCGGGCTGCTGGTCAGTCAGATGCTGACCCTGTACACCACACCGGTGGTTTACCTGTACATGGAACGGATGAGGTTGTGGGGCACAGGGCTGCGACGACGATTCAGTTCGG